>NZ_JAAHHX010000120.1:0-9269 GCF_010672065.1 Moorena sp. SIO4A1
ATATCGAGGGATTGACCTTTGGTCACGCTTCGCGAACGCGACGCGCTACGATAAGCGAGCCAAGAACTTTCTAGGAGCAATTTATCTGGCTGCTGCCGTAATCTGGCTTAATTGATGACACGCCCTAAATCTATTATAGCAATTTTTTATAGCAATTATCAGCAACGTTTGAGCGACATTGCTTATCCTTTTAAGGCAAAAGGCATGCATGCTAAAGGCAATAGTCAAGAGGGTTTTGAGGGAATCAGCGTCAAAAAAGACTCTACTTCATAAGTGCGATCAACCCTATCAATTAACAGAACCCAATTTTAACCAGATATCTAGCAATCCGTGTAGGAATTGTGATAATTTTTGTTCCCTACTCCCTACTCCCTACTCCCTACTCCCTGCTCCCTGTTCCCTGTTCCCTTTGCTATCAATTACTGCTTTAGGAGTGCGTTCGCGAAGCGGAGGCCGAAGGCCACGCTACGCGAACGGCTTTGCCGAATCGCTTAACTTCAACTCAAGTTAATTCAAGTTAATTAGACATTTCCTTTCTCCAAATTCTAATCTGCTGATCCCAACCACCACTAACTAGGGTTTGACTATCCTGGCTCAAAGCAACAGCCACAACATAGCCCGAATGACCATTTAAGGTGCTTTTCAACTGAGCGCTCCTCATATCCCACAACTTAATGGTCTTATCCCAACTACCGCTAATCAAGGTACTTCCATCTCTAGTAATCGTTACTGACCACACCCCATCTGTGTGACCCGTCAACGTTCTAGTCAGTTTACCAGTGTTAAGATTCCACAAGCGAATCGTCCCGTCTCCTCCACCACTGGCTAAGGTCTTCCCATCCAGACTAATCGCTACAGACGATACCGATCGAGAATGTCCCTTGAAGATACGCACTAACTTACCTGTAGCTAGATTCCACAGCCGAATAGTGGTATCTTGAGAACCACTGACTAAGGTTTTGCCATCAGGAGAGATTTCAACAGAATTCACCGAACCTAAATGTCCGGTAAGGGTATGCAACAGTTGACCCTTAGCCACCTGCCAAATCTTAATAGTATTGTCCCAGCTGCCACTAACTAAAGTTTTGCTATCGCCACTGAAAGCTAAAGTCGCCACTGTATCTTGATGTCCAGTCAGGGTAACTAACGGTTTACCAGTGTTAAGATTCCAGGTCTTGATCATACGGTCATCACCGCCACTGACTAAAGTTTGACCATCCGGACTAATCACCACAGCATTCACTGCGCCACCGTGCCCTCGCCAGGTACGAATTAATTGACCAGTTGACAGATTCCACAGGGAGATAGTGCCATCACTATGACCACTAGCGGCCATCAATCCCTTTACTGATCTCCCTTGAGCAAGGGTGCCAATTGCCACAGAACTCACTGAGCCAGTCCCTACTTTAAGGGTATTGGCCAACTTGTAGAAAACTGTTCCGGTCTTGGCAGAGGCAGCTGTAGGAGAGACAGCGACTTGAGGAGTCTTTACAGGAGTTGGCAGTTTCAGCTGAGAGCGCCAGGTTAAATAGGTGTCAATGGCAATCCCAGATGCCACAATTGTGTCAGAATCACCCACTAACCTGACCATGCCATTAATGCCAATTACCCGCCCCTGATGGTCTAATACCGGTCCACCACTCATCCCAACTCTCACCAAATTGGTATAACTCAGAGCATATCCCCTAGGAAGTTTAGAAGCAGCATCGGTGAGCAGTCCTTCAGTATTAATAAACCGCCGTTGTTGAGAAGCACCTCCAGAACGGGGCCATCCAGCCACATAAACCCTTTGACCTGTACTGATTTGCTGGGAATTCCCTAACCTAGCCACTGGGTAGTTAAAGGTGCTAATGAAAGGTAAGATCGCTAAATCTACCCCTGGCATCCGTCTGATGTAGCGGGAGTCTACAGGATAACGATTGCCATCAGGGGTTTGAATCCTGTAGATGCCAGCTTTTTGTAGCACATGAGCATTAGTCAGGATATAGTATGTATTTCCTTGGCGTTCAACAATTATCCCACTCCCACCCTGTTTTGGACCATCAATCCGGACAGTAATCTGTTGCGCAATACTTTTCGCAGCTGGTGTTGATATCACCACTGTGGGAATTGCTGCAATGATGGCGATGCTACCAATTAAAAACCCTGGAACTGTTTTAGATAAGATGTTCATCAAGCTTGACCGGAATCAATGGCGACGTTTCCTGTAGTTTTCCCTGTCTTGATGCACCCTATTATCTTTGAGTATTATCTTTGAGTCAGTTTCCAAAATGCTTTAGCAAATCGTTTTCCAACAATCAAATAACTTTCGGTTGTCAAGTGGACATAGTCTTGTAAAGCCAAGTCATCTGTAGTAATCATCCTAGTAGCTGGTAACTGGACTGTTGCCTGTTGAGCTTTCACGGTTTCCCAGTTCGGGAGCGTTTCTGGATCAGTAGTAGTGCCAATTTGAGCAAAAACTACTGGTAACTCAGGTTTACCTAAGTCTTGACGGAAATCTTTTACCAAGGTAACAAATTTATCAGCCCACTGATTGGGGAAAAACGTTATATCTGAGTCTTGAGAAGGCTTTTGAGCATCTTTTTCCCCTTGAAAGAAAAGTATACCGGTGATTTCTCCCATCACAGAAGCAGCACCTACTCGCTTTAAGCAAGAGCCATAAAGGGTATCCTCACTCAGGCTTCTTTGCCACTGTTGAATGGCACTGCCAGACTTGGCACAAGGAATCAAACCGATGATTAGCTCAGGATTGTATTTCAATAATTCAGTAGCAAACGCCATCCCCGGACCTACCCCAGCTGACTTATCTTCCGAAACTTTATCAACTTGTTTGGTTTGTGAATCAATCGGTTCGGTGGCTAGATGCCAGCGGTAATCGTTTCCAAACACAAAAACGTTGGGGTGAGTAACGGAACTAGCAGGTGTTAGCTTACCTGTTCCGGACATATTCGACTGTCCTGCCAAAATAAATAGGGACATCTTGCCTTCAAAATCTGGTGGAATCACATTGATTTCCCGAGACTCAGATTTATGCTTAACTAAGAAGCGACTAATAATACCGTAGCGTTTGATAAACTTACCGACTGGATAATACTTCTGGAGAAGAATACCAAGAAAAAGACCGATAGCTAGAAAGGAAATAACTGTCCAGGTTTTCATTAATTAATTGATGCCATAATCCTCGACTAGTAAATTCCAAAGATGATGTCACTCATCAGTAAGTTTCCAAAATGCTTTAGCAAATCTTTTTCCAACAATCAAATAACTTTCCGTTGTCAAGTGGACATGGTCTTGCAAAACCAAGTCATCTGTGGTAATCATCCCAGTAGCTGGTAACTGGACTGTTTCCTGTTGCGCTTTCACGGTTTCCCAGTTCGGGAGCTTTTCTGGATCAGTAGTGGTGCCAATTTGAGCAAAAACTACTGGTAACTCAGGTTTCCCTAGGTCTTGACGGAAATTTTTTACCAAGGTAACAAATTTATCAGCCCACTGATTAGGGAACAATCTTCGACTTGGGTAGGCTTGAGGATTAAGGGCATCACTTTCTCCCTGAAAGAATAGTAAACCTTTAATTTCTCCCATTAGTGAAGCTGCATAGGCTCGTTTTAAGCAAGAGCCATACAAGGTATCCTCACTTAGATGTCTTTGCCACTGTTGAATACTAGAGTCCCATTTAGCACAGGGAATTAAACCAACAATCAGTTCAGGATGGTATTTGAGCAATTCAGTAGCAAACGCCATCCCTGGACTGACGCCAGCTGACTTATCTTCCGAGACGTGATCAACTTGTCCACTTGGTGAATCAATCGGTTCTTTGGCTAGATGCCAGCGGTAATCGTTTCCAAAAACAAAAACTCTGGGGTGAGTAACAGAACTAGCAGGTGTCAGCTTACCACTTCCTGACATATTCGACTGTCCTGCCAAAATAAATAAGGACATCTTGCCTTGAAAATTTGCAGGAACTGGTTTGCTTTGATTATCCTTAATGGTGGAAGTGCTGAGGATACCGTAGCGTCTGAACAACTGGTCTACTTGAGCAGACTTTTGTAGTATAATACCTAAAAAAGTACCGATAACTATACCGATAACTAGATATAAAATTATTGACCAAGCTTTCATGATATAGCATGTTTATTTGAGATGTTCAACACTTAGGATTTTACGGTTATCGTAGTAATGAAGTCCACAGGATTTTTTCCCTATTGCCTATTGCCTATTGCCTCTTGCCTATTGCCTATTGCCTCTTGCCTACTCCCTACTCCCTACTCCCTACTCCCTACTCCCTACTCCCTACTCCCTACTCCCTAAAAATTAGGACGAAAGTACCTCACCAAATTCAGAACTTTTATAATTATCAATGACTTGTGAACTTTGCGGAAGAGATGTAGAGCGATTGACAGTTCATCACTTGATTCCTAGACAAAACACTAAGCGAAAAAAGATGAAACCTGGTCCAACGATTACTATTTGTCCTGCTTGTCACCGACAAATACATGCGTTATTCCCAAATACTCGTTTAGCTCTGGAATTGAATACCTGTGAAGCCTTAAAAAATGACCCTCAGATGCAGAAGTTTTTAGCCTGGGTCAGAAAGCAAAAGCCTGATAAGCGGGTGAGGGTTCATCGTTCTTAAGCGTTCGCGTAGCGTGACCATTCGCGTAGCGTGGCCGTTCGCGTAGCGTGGCCAAAAGGCCAAAAGGCCAAGGTCAATCGCATAAGCGCGTTTGTATCTGGATTGTCAACACATGTATTCCATAAAAAAGCAAGAGGCAAAAGGCAAGAGGCAAGAGGAACCCCCCTAACCCCTCCCAGGAGGGGAAAGATATACGGAGTTTTATTGGATAAAAAAATACCTCTTAGGTTTAGATCTAAGCTAAAAATGCTATACCTGTCCTTTTCGTGAAAAGGATCTGTCAATGTGATTTAAACCTCGCTGGTTCATGGTTTCAAGCTGCTTGTCACCCCGTGAAAGTCCTGGCTCAAATAACTTTAAAATCCGAGATAGTCTCAATCCAGACCCTTGCGCCACAATGTAGCGGATTATCAGGGCGATACATCACCCGACAGGGGCCATTGACTTCTACCGTATGACCGTAAATGTTTTTAGAGCCTCGTTTTACCGTAATCACTGGATTGCGTTCCCCGGTGTTGTGATTTTGGCGAATGACTTTCTGATTAACGTGGATTACAGCCTTCGTGTAATTTGTACGCTTTGACCAATTCCGCTTTGGTCCGCGAGTGCCAGGGGTGACCACTGGCATGCCATCAAACAGAGGAATCACCCAAGTTCTACCCACCTTATACGCCCCTTTGACTCTGCCTTTGCCCAGAAGGTAACGGACGCGAGTGGCGGAAACACCCAGTAAATCAGCGGCTTGTGCGGTAGAAATCATCATGGCGGTAAAACCATTGCTTTAACGATACTATTAGTATAACCAGATTTTGGAAAAAATGCCAGGGGCTAGAAAAAACTATTGCATTGTCGCCATCTCACGGAGTAGTAGCAGTGGGTGTAGTAGGTCAAGTTAGCTAAATAGGTGGTGTGGGCGCTTTGAAACTATTGCATTGTTGCCATCTTAAGGAGTATCGGGGGTCGGATAGGTGGAGTGGTGGTAATAGGATTAGTAAATGAAATAGTGGTAATGGGTTTAGTGGGTGCTATAAAACTATTGCATTGTCGCCACGAAGTAGTAGCAGTGGGTGTAGTGGGTTAAGGTAGTTTAATAGGTGGTATAAGTGCTGCAAAACTATTAGACCTCTTGCAAAAGTATTTTTCTGATAGTGTTTGCGTCAATTATTGTCCACTGTTCCCAGATCCGCTGTTCCCTGTTCCCGACAACTGCCGCGAAGTCTATTGCATTGTCGCCATCTCAATGAGGATCGGGCGCGGGGAGATGGGGTAAATGGGGAGACGAAATTGATGTGTAGCCATAATTTACAGAATTGGTATCACTACAAATCAAATTTGAGATTATCCCCTGGGTGACTGAGCAATAAAAAAGTACCCTCAAGGGTACTGTCTCGTGAAAATACTGAGCCTAGAATAGATTTATTGACCGTTGACCGTTGACCGTCAATCATTCAAGTTGGCATAGATATCCTCAACAACTTTTAGATCATTTAACTTAAACAAGAGAGACATGAGCGAAACCAATATTTATCAACAAATTTGGGAAAGTGACGAAAACCAATTCTCGGTTAGCACTCGCACTAGCTGCGGAGAATGGGAAGACGAAACTGCTGACATTCTATTAGATGAGCAAGTCAAAGCTAGCGGTCAACGGGAAATTGACTTAGCCACCCGACCCTTATTCCATAAAGTCAATGAAGACAAATTGTTCGATGAAACCCGCACCTATGTCAGTTTCATTAAACTCTTAGATAACTACGCTATCCGCTCTCTTGACCCAGAATTTACTCCTGAACAAGAAGAACATGAGCAGTTAGATTTCATTTCTCTGATTCTCTCTACAAAACCGATCCAGCTTGCCCGAAACTATATTAACGAGTTAGGTGAGACTCTTTCGGAGCAGCAATTTAGAGTCAAGCTACAGCGAATCTGGTTTGAACTCTACACCAATTACTTCAGGGGCAAATCAACTCACTTTGCTTCTGGCTTTGAGCATGTATTTGTTGGAGAAGGAAAATACAATATCCGCTCTGGAGATCAACGAGAAACCCTTGGCACTATATCTGGTTACCACTCATGGGTTAAATTCTACCTTGATGAACAAAATCAGCGAGTCAACTTTCTTGGCTACAAGTATGACTTACGAGGGAATCAAGGACCGAATAATCCCAACGTTGTCACGTTACAAATGACCCAAAACGTGACTGATATGGGAGGCAATGTTATTGCTAAATTGTTCAAGAAGAAAGGCGGATTTTTTGTTGGACCAAGCCCTGAATGTGAAATCGCGCTTGCAACCGTTGCCTCCGCATGAAAGTGTCTACGGCAAAATTCGTGACAAGGCTCGAATTACTATCAATGATGCCACTTACGATTTAGTCCTCTACCGCAGTACCAATCCTAATGGTAGCCGTGGCGACTTTATTCGTTCCTTCTTTCCCATATTCCTGAGCAAGGATGGCACACAAGAACCGGATATTGATTGTAAAGTTGTGAAAGAAGAGGGTATCATTAAGAATGATGGTCCTGTGGTAGTCGTAGCGGCATTACCTAATCCTGAAGGCTCCGATGAAGGGGGAAGGGAGTGGGTTGAGTTGAAGAATGTGACCAGTGAAGCCATTGACCTCACTGGCTGGGAGATGGCAGATAAACTAGATCGTCCCCAACTCCTGAGTGGCATTCTCCAACCTAACGAAGTTAAGCGCTTCCCCATCACCCGTTTAACTCAATCAGACATGCACTTGAGCAATAAATCAGGATTGATCACATTACGCGATCGCTCCTCCAACCAGATAGCAACAGTTAAATACTCTCGTGCTCGTTCTGGTCACATCTTTCAATTTAACTAGTCCAATTTAATAAGTCATCTCTATTCAGGTTAATCACTGCTATTTAGGTTAATCGTTAATTGTTAATTGTTAATTGTTAATTTTCAATTTCAATTATCGATTTTCAATTGACGATTAACCCAGAATGATAAGTATTCAACCAGACACGATGAACTACTTATTTACAGAGCCATCAGGCATAATTGCGCCCTTGAGGTTAATGCCCTGGCGCTGAGCCCTCCTGATGTCAAAGTTAGCGCCCTTGAGGTTAGCCCCGCCCAGGTTAGCACCATGCAAGCGAGCACCGTTTAGGTTAGCCCCCTCTAGGTTAGCTCCCCACAGGTTAGCCCCCCTGAGGTTAGCTCTCCACAGGTTAGCCCCCTCTAGGTCGGCACCACTGAGATTAGCCCCCTCCAGCTTAGCTTGCTTGAGGTTCTTATCCTGTAGGTTGATGTTTGGGAGATTGCAGCCTGGGCATTCTCCACTGGTTAGCAACTGTCTGGCTGGACTGGTGAGCCAGGCATAGGTTATAGCCGATGAAGAAGCAGCCACAAGGCTGAGGGTGGCAAGTTTTACTACTGCTTTTGTTGGTTGTATAGCCCGCAATAGTGTTTTTAGAGGAGTGACATCATTCACTACATCAATCTGCTTCAGGGCTTTTAGGGCAGTTGCGGCATCGGGATAGCGATGTTTGAGGTTAGGTGCAACCATTTTGTCTAGCCAATGAATAAACTGGGGATTTAGCTTGGGCAACAGTTGTTTGAAATTAATCCGATAATTCTCATCAACTAAGGTGTTGATTTCGCTAGATTTTGTCCCTGTCAGCAAGCAAATCAGGGTTATCCCTAAGCTATACAGATCAGATGCTTTGGTCAATTGCCGATTAAACATCTGCTCTGGTGGCATAAACCCTACACTACCTTTAACAACGCTACTGAGGGTCACATCCCCACCTGCTATCCGGGCAAAACCGAAGTCTACTAGATACACCTTCAAGTTACCCTGTCTATCAACCAAAATATTTTCTGGTTTAATATCTCGATGAATCACAGGAGGTTGCCGCCGTTGCAAGTAAACCAAGACTTCCAAAACAGCGATCGCAATTTGCTTAACTTCTTCTGGTGTCCAGTGGTAATCTTCGGCGAGGGAAGGTGCTGGTTTATATTCTTGGACTAAGCAAAATCCAGTGGGAGTGTCAAAAGAATCGATATAGCGAGGAATGCTAGGATGATTGAGCTGCTGCAGGAGTTTAATTTCTCGTTCATAAGTGTCGTATTCTGCCCAGCTAGTGCCTAATTGGGAAAACTGCAACTGCTTAATCACAACAGGTTGCTGAGTCTCCAGTTGTGTCGCCAGGTAGGTGACTCTACCCCCAGCGTGATTTTGTCCTAACTCTTGTTTAATTTCATAGCCCTGGGGGCTAAAGTCTAAATCCTTACTCATAGTGCTAATTTCAACTGTCCATGTTTAAGAAGCGAATATGATGACCACCGAAGAACACACATCTAATATCTATCCTGGCATATAGTTTTTATACCCAGTTGTTTTCTGTTGTAGCAAATGAGGACAAAATCGGGAGAGGGAAGAGGGGTGAAGAGTGGAAGCTTTGGGGTTGTCAACAATTTTCAGATCATCCCGCAACGGGAGCAACGTCCATCATTAAAATGGCTGATCACTGATATAGCAGAAGTCAGAAGTCAGAAGTCAGAAGTCAGAAGTCAGAAGTCAGAAGTCAGAAGTCAGAAGTCAGAAGTCAGAAGTCAGAAGTCAGAAGTCAGAAGTCAGAAGTCAGAAGTCAGAAGTCAGAAGTC
>NZ_JAAHHX010000121.1:0-9059 GCF_010672065.1 Moorena sp. SIO4A1
CGATTCCCGATTCCCGATTCCCGATTCCCGATTCCCGATTCCCGATTCCCGATTCCCGATTCCCGATTCCCGATTCCCGATTCCCGATTCCCGATTCCCGATTCCCGATTCCCGATTCCCGATTCCCTACCTTTACAGATAAATTTTAAACTTGGTGCAAGGATTTCTAAACTTAAACAAACCAGCAGGTTGGACATCCCACGATTGCGTTGCTAAAGTGCGGCGTCTGCTACGGCTGAAACGAGTAGGACATGGCGGAACCCTTGACCCAGCTGCTACGGGGGTTTTACCGATAGCTCTGGGTAAGGCAACCCGACTGTTGCAGTATATGCAGCAGGATAAAGCCTACAAGGCTACGGTGAGACTGGGAGTGAGGACAACTACTGATGATTTGGAAGGAGAGGTAATTGCTACTCAGTCTGCACCCCAGTTGACTCTGGAGTTGGTCAAGGGTTTCTTGAAACAGTTCGAGGGCAAGATTCAGCAAGTGCCACCAATGTATAGCGCTATTCAGATCAAGGGTAAACGGCTGTATGATTTAGCCAGAGCTGGTGAAGTGGTAGAGGTACCAGAACGAACTGTAGAGGTTGAGACGATCGAGGTTTTGGATTGGCGTGGCGGGGAATTTCCGGAAATTGATTTAGCGATCGCATGTGGCCCTGGCACCTATATTCGCTCCATAGCCCGGGATTTAGGAGATGCCCTCGAAACCGGTGGTGTGCTGGCCGCTCTGACTCGTACTCGCAGCAGTGGTTTTGATTTAGCCGATAGTCTGAGATTAGAAGAATTGACCCAACAGCTGGAAAAAAGCCTATTCCAGCCAGTGTCCCCTAGTGTAGCTTTGGGGCACTTACCCTCTGTAACCTTGTCCGCTGATCAAGCCCGTCGCTGGTGTTTGGGACAGCGTATCTCTGGGGATGATACTCTAGTTAAAGTCTCTACCCTTGAAACCTCCACAAGTCCTGTGCAAGTGTACCACGAAGATGGCAGTTTTTTGGGTATTGGTAAAGTTATTTCCTCAACCTCTGGAGTATTGCTGGCTCCTCAAATGGTTTTTGTTTGATGCTATAGCAGAGGGAATAGGGAATAGGGAGTAGGGAGTAGGGAGCAGGGAGTAGGGAGTAGGGAGTAGGGAGTAGGGAGCAGGAAACAAAAATTATCACAATTGATTTATGATACCTATAGTTTATTGAATTGAACAGGACTTATCTAAGCTGAGTTAGACATAACTAACTCTCCTCCGATTGAGCAGCTTCGAGTCAGTAATTATGAGTTATAATTTAGGTTTTAATAAACAAAAATCAAATTATTTTTTAAGCCACAAACTAACTAAAAATCATTATTTATAGCAATCCTAAATCAATTGAGATAATGTTTGTTCCCTGTTCCCTACTCCCTGCTCCCTGCTCCCTGTTCCCTGTTCCCTATTCCCTACTCCCGATTCCCGATTCCCGATTCCCTACTCCCTACTCCCTACTCCCTACTCCCTTCAAATAAAAATGGCAAAAAGTAAATCGGGCACTGTTCAAGACCTAGTCACGGTTCAGGAAGCTGCTGAAATCTTGGGTGTCTCCTCCGATACCATACGCCGGTGGGAAAAGAAAAAGCTGCTGAGGGCAAAGCGGTCTGAACAAAACTACCGTTTTTTTGACATTGAAGAATTAAAACGAATTCAACGGAAGTATCAAGGGCTAGCTACTGGGGTTGAGTTTCGTGTTCTCAAGAGCAAATCCACTAGCTTCAGAGTAATTGAGTTATTTGCTGGGTGTGGAGGCATGGCACTGGGTTTTGAGAATGCTGGCTTAACCACCAAGCTGTTGGTGGAGATTGATAAAGACTGCGTAAACACTCTGAAGCTGAATAGACCTTCCTGGAAAATCATACTTGAGGATATAGCCAATGTTGATTTTACCAAATACAAGGACAACGTAGAGATTGTGGCTGGTGGGGTGCCCTGCCAAGCTTTCAGCTATGCCGGTCTGGGTAAAGGTTTTGACGATACTAGAGGGACGCTCTTTTTTGAGTTTGCACGGTGTGTCAAAGAAGTACAGCCTAAAATAGCACTGGTTGAAAACGTTAGAGGTCTGATCCACCATGACCAAGGCAGAACCTTATCCACTATGCTGCGAACCTTAGAGGATTTAGGCTACAACCCTACCTATAACTTGCTCAGAGCGCAGTTTCTAGATGTCGCCCAAAAGCGGGAGAGGATAATTATCATTGCGGTTAGAAGAGACTTAGACCTAAAAGCAATATTTCCTAAGGAGAAGGACTACACTATTTCCCTGAGGGAGGTGCTCAAAGATTGCCCTAAATCAATAGGAGCAAAATACCCTCCCCGCAAGAGAGAAATTATGGAATTAATACCACCAGGAGGTTATTGGCGGAACTTACCCCTAGCGCTTCAAAAAGAGTATATGAAAAAGAGTTTCTATCTCGGTGGCGGCAAAACCGGTATGGCTAGGCGGCTTTCTTGGGAAGAACCTTCTCTTACTCTCACCTGTAACCCAGCTCAAAAACAGACCGAGCGGTGTCATCCTGAAGAAACACGACCGTTGACAGTTAGGGAATATGCACGTATTCAGAGCTTCCCTGATGATTGGGAATTTACCGGTTCTCTATCATCACAGTACAGACAAATCGGTAATGCCGTCCCTGTCAATTTAGCTTACCACATTGGACGATGTCTGATTGCGATGTTGCAAGGGGAATTCGACCCAGAAACGATGCAGACGTGTTGAACTTTGGCTTCTGCCCTTACTAACCCCAATTTTTTTGATAATTAGTCAACCAAATATGATATTAATAATACTAGAGATATGACTACAGTATGACTGTACAAACCCAAAAACTATCACCGTTGAGACTAATACTAATAGTATTGATATCTTTAGTATTAGTCGCTATTGTTGCCATAGGAGCTACCTTTGCCCTTTCAGGAGAATCGTTGATGAAATTTCCAGGAAAACAACCTACCAATATTGGGATTCAGTCTTCAGGGCAATTAGCACCTTGCCCAAATACCCCTAACTGTGTCAGCAGCTATAGCCAAGATGCCGAGCATGGTATTGAGCCTTTAGCTTACAACTCAACCCCTACTGAAGCAATTGCTAAGCTTAAAACTGTGATCCAAAACCTAGAACGAACACAAATTATTGAAGAAACAGACAACTATCTCTACGCACAATTCACTAGCGGTTTAATGGGATTTGTGGATGATGTAGAGTTTTTGCTCGATGACAGTGCTAAGGTAATCCATGTTCGCTCCGCCTCCCGTTTAGGAAAATCCGATTTGGGAGTTAATCGGAAACGGGTGGAAACGATTCGAGCGGAATTGAGCTAATTTTTATCAACAAAACATCATTCATCCCGTTGGTGGGCAGTGCCTAGCAACGGGATTGACTTGCTTATGTTATCTGTTTCAAGCACTGCCTACCCTACATCTTCAATAAATATAAACCCGTTGGTGGGCAGTGCCTAGCAACTATTTCACTAACTCAGACTAGTGTAGCCAATGCCAATTTGTTGCATAACATGACTCCTATCTTTTCAACCCTCGGTGCTTGGTTGCTTCTGAAGCAGCAATTTGACAACCGCTTTCTAGTTGGTCTAGGCATTGCACTATTCGCTTCTAGTTGTATTGAGTTTGAGGACTGGTTTATTGCCCCTAGCAACTTTACTGGAGATATGCTGGCACTACTCTCTTCTGTTTTTTGTGCTGGTGCATTTTTAGCTCGTGAATCCTTGTGCAATAAATACTCAGTCAGCACAATCTTGCTATGGAGCTGCTTCTTAAGAGCGATCTTAGCTTTGGGATTTACTTTAATCATGGAAGATCACCTCTTCCCCTTGACACAATCAGCATGGTTTTCTGTGGTTGCTTTAGGCATTGTTGTACAGGTTTTTGGACATGGCCTTTTAACATACAGCTTTAAGCATTTTTCCTCTAGCTTTGTCAGTGTATGCCTCTTACTCGATCCACTGATTACAGCTTTATTCGCTTGGATTATCTTCGCTGAAAAATTGACGCCACTCAAGATGGTTTCCTTCCTTGGCGTTATTGCTGGAATTTATCTCGCTAGGTTAGGCAAGGGTTCTCAAAAGGCAGGGTAAACCCCAGAAGTGTTGAAGATTTTAAACCTTCAACACTTCTGCACTATACCATACTTCGGGTTAAACTTTAGTGGAAGTAAGCAAATAATCAGTCGCTAAAAGGTGTAAATTAATGCTATTCAATTCTAAAGTTTTGAATGAAGCCATTTTAACACTGTTATTTCCTGTTGTAATTTTACCTCTTTTGAAAAATTTTGACGATTAAATTCTCCGATATATTTAGATCCTTTGTATAAATCAGACCTTGTGATCTCAACTAGAACTAAACCTGTTGATAAAATAGCTGATTTAAGAAGAGGATTTTCTAGAGGATTATTACCATCTTCATAAAAGCAGCGAATCTCTTCTCCATTTATAGTATAATTTTTTTCCTGAAAACCAAGTTTATTCATATAAACAGTTGTTTCTGAGTTTGTTGATAGGCTTCTCGGGAAAACAAAAACCGGTAAATTATCAAACAAAGGGAGACCGTCATTGATTTGATGTGGTTCAAAGAGAATCTTCCACATATCTAAAGATAGACTATACTTATCTTGTTGATCATTTCCGGCATGCTCTATATTACTTCTATCGTAATCATGCATATATGTTGAAAACATACCTGCAATTGAAGATAATTTGAAATTGTCTGTATTATTCGCAACAGATACTTTTGTGAATTCATAGAGGGGGAAACCAGGTTTTCCATTATTGTTTTGCTCAGAAAAGCACATAACTACCAACCAAGCAATATCAAGAGTTATGTTCCCTAGTCTGACATCTTTTATAAGTTGCTCATCATGCAGATTCTGAAAGAATAAACCCCTACATCTTTCTAGGAAAGCTTTCTTTTGCTCTGTTGTCTTTTCTAAGATATCGGCCACTGCATTATAGCGTCCCAGATCTCCGGTTATCTTCTTTCTATGCTCTTTGGTTAGGATATCCAAAGGTACTTCAACACTATATAATTTCACTTGATTCAACGTTTAGGTAGACAATAAACCTCTTGCCAAAGTTATTTTTGCGGGCATCTGCGGTGGCTTCCAGTCTTCCAAAAAGCCAGTGGCTGTTTGTTGGAGCTTGGCTGATCGACTCATTACATATATAGAAGTCAAGCCAAATCTGGTAAGCTGCTATGCAGTTATATTGTATAATATAAAGTTAACCCTCTTGTGTCACTCTAGGCCAAGGAACAATAACGATTGTCCCACAAATCGACCAAGTAACCTAAACAATCAAATTCCTTCATTCATGCCCAATTGATAATTTTGGTCGAATCACTCTAAAGTAGAGAAACGTAGTAAAATATAACACATTCACAACAATTAGTAAGCTTTTACCTATCCAAGATTCAATCATACCGAAAGTAACAATTGTTGCTACTAACACCAACAATTTTTCCACTGTGGATACGGTATAACCATGATGCTTGGGATCCCAGTAAGAGAAAGGACTAATAAAACGATAGTTACTAACAGGAAAAAAGTGGCGGTGAGCATCATCGTTGTGAACTGGTAAATCTAGTAAAGAGTGCAGTATCATACTCCAACATAGAATTTCCCAAAGTTGCCATCCCCAGTAATGGCTGATGATAACTCCACACAGGGCTAGGGGAAGGGAATGAAAGGTAGCAACAAGGTTTTGCCAAAAGGGCAATTCGTAGGTTTGTGACCAAATCTGGTACTCTGATTGACGACGAATCAATTTTGCCCAGATATAAAGGATAAAAATTGGTAAATCGGGTAAGATAGCACCAATTGTAATGGGTAAAGCTGCCTGAAGTTGAGTCTGGTGATTCAAAACAGCAAGGTTAATAATGGCGTGGCTAGGAGTATTCAAGGGTTAGTTTATTGATGAATTTGGTTGAGCGATATTATATAGAAATAATACAATCGGTGAGGTACTTTGGTACTGGTTTTTAGGGAGTAGGGAGCAGGGAGTAGGGAGTAGAGAATATGTTCAAAACTACAATACAAACACTATATAGCACTACGCATTAAGATGTTTGACATTCCTAAACTCAGCAAACTTAGTCATAGCTTACTTCTGACTTCTAACTTCTGACTTCTGACTTGCGCGTAGCGCTATATTACACGCAGTGCTATACGGTATAATAATCAACCATTGATTTGCTCTCTGGACTTATAGCGTTTCTCATAGCTATGAGGTACACATTATTTTTTCCATCTTACCTCTTACCTCTTAACTATTAACTGCTCCCTGCTCCCTGCTCCCTGCTCCCTAAAACCCAGAGATTTGTACCTCATGGGTATAATAATTGCTAGAATAATCCATTCCGCCTGATCAGTCAGGGTTAATTACTGTGTTGAATTCAAGGTCAAAGTCAAAACGAAATTCAAGGTTAAAGTCAAAACCAAATAAGCGTAAGCATTTCAACTCTCCCCTGCAGCGGCTGATGGGTTACGCTCAGCCCCATCGTTCCCTAATCGGGAAAGCGATCGCATGCTCAATCCTCAACAAAATCTTTGACTTAGCCCCTCCGGTCTTGATTGGGATGGCAGTGGATGTGGTGGTCAAACAACAAGATTCCTTGATAGCCCATCTAGGAGTAACGGATATCTTTAGCCAACTGGTATTGCTGGCATTCCTGAGCTTGATTGTCTGGGGATTGGAATCGGTCTTTCAATATACTTACCAACGATTGTGGCGGAATCTGGCTCAAACCATTCAACACGAATTGCGCCTAGATGCTTACTCTCATCTACAATTGTTGGAACTAGCGTATTTTGAAGATAGTAGTACAGGGGGATTGATGTCTATCCTGAGTGATGATATCAACCAACTAGAACGCTTTCTCGATATTGGTGCCAACGAAATTCTCCAGATAGCCACAAGCATTATTACTATCAGTGCGGGCTTCTTTATCGTTGCTCCCAATGTAGCTTGGATAACTCTGATCCCTATCCCCTTTATCCTCTGGGGTTCGATTACCTTTCAAGGTCTGCTTGCTCCCCGTTATGCAGAGGTGCGGGAAAAGGTAGGGTTACTCAATGGACAGTTAGCAAATAATCTAACTGGGATTACTACCATTAAAAGCTTTACAGCGGAAGACTATGAAGCAAAGCGGATAGAGTCACAAAGTCTAGGGTATCAGCACAGTAACCAGAAAGCGATCGCATTTTCTGCCGCCTTTGTCCCCTTGATTCGGATGTTAATCCTATTTGGCTTTACCGGAATTTTGCTCTACGGTGGTAAGTCCGCAGCCGCCGGGGAATTAGCAGTAGGCTCCTACAGTGTTTTAGTTTTCATGACTCAGCGCTTGCTGTGGCCATTAACTCGACTGGGTAACACCCTGGATCAGTATCAACGGGCCATGGCATCCACTACTAGGGTAATGAATCTGCTGGATACCCCAATTGCCATGCACTCTGGGGATACACCATTCCCTAGGTCCGAAGTTAAAGGGGAATTGGTATTAAATAATGTTACATTTGCCTACCGTAATCGCCATCCTGTGGTATTAAATCTCTCCCTACACATCCCCGCTACCAAGACTATCGCGATAGTAGGTTCCACAGGGTCTGGTAAAAGTACCTTAGTCAAACTGTTATTAAGACTATACGAAATCGAAGCCGGTTCGATAACCCTTGATGGGATTGACATCAGACAGCTCAAGCTCAAAGACTTACGCCATGCCATTGGTCTAGTTAGCCAGGATGTATTTTTATTCCACGGCACCGTAGAAGAGAATATCACCTACGGCACCTTTGATGCCACCACCGAGGAAATAATTGCTGCCGCTAAGACCGCAGAAGCCCATGAATTTATCATGCAGCTGCCCCAAGGCTATGACACCATTGTGGGAGAGCGCGGTCAGAAACTATCTGGAGGACAACAGCAACGAATTGCGATCGCACGAGCACTATTGAAAGACCCCCCAATCTTGATTCTAGATGAAGCCACCTCCGCTGTTGATAATGAAACCGAAGCCGCCATTCAGCGCTCCCTAGAAAAGATTACCCAAAATCGCACAACCATTGCGATCGCTCATCGGTTGTCCACAGTCCGCAATGCCGATTGTATTTATGTAATCGAGCAAGGCAAATTAGTAGAACAAGGACGACATGAAGAGTTGTTAGAGCAACAGGGAATTTATGCCATGCTGTGGCGGGTACAGTCTGGAGTGAAGTAATCTAAGTGTGGGGAGGGTGGGGAGATGGGGAGATGGGGAGATAGGGAGATGGGGAGATAGGGAGATTTTTATTAAGTTCGTAGGGTCGGTTAGGTGCGGCCAGGATTTTGAGGAATTACCAATCAGTTTTTATCCGCACCGTAACCCACCTTATTCAAATTTCGCCCCTGACTACTGACGCTTTGTAATTAATTAAACCCAACCAAGCTAGTGCAAATGTTGGGTTTCGTACCTCAACCCAACCTACACGCTAAGGCGCTTCAACTTGATCACCTTTAACAGTAAACCTACCCTTCACCGAACGCCAAAGACGAACAACTTGATAACTTTAAAGCTGCTAACCTTCAACTTGATAACTTTAAAGCTGCTAACCTTCAACCTGCTAACCTTCAACTTGATAACTTTAAAGCTGCTAACCTTCAACCTTCTAACCTTGGCCTTTCGGCCACGCTACGCGAACAACCTCCTAACCTTCTGCTAACCATAAAAAAAATCGCCGTAGAAATAATTTCCACGGCTGGCTGAAATCCACAGTAAGTTGATTTCACTACTTATGTTATATGACTTTGTTCCATGACCAGTCTGATCATGATCTTACGTGATTAGACCTGGTCTTTTAGCTAGGGGGGAAACCCCCCAGCTGCTTAAAATCTTAATCCAGAATTAGGTACCTCGTCAAAGTACTAATCACTTCTCCAGGAATGCCACTCGGCTCAAGAGGAGTCCACTCATAAAGTTGTGCGTAGCCCTGGGTATACAGGGAATAGATGGTATTCATTACTGCCTTACGGGAGCCCTTTAACCTGTGCTCAAC
>NZ_JAAHHX010000122.1:0-8880 GCF_010672065.1 Moorena sp. SIO4A1
GGAGCAGATAATTTGCGCTCGCTGTTGTGTTTTACTCAAGCAGTGCGACTTCATTCGTGGTCTGACCCATTTTCATTGGTGGCAGGCAGCCAAGGCTTAACGATAACTATTTAACCGGATTTGATATAACCCCTTGTCGCACCTGTCGAATCATTTCACGGGTTGACCAATGGTACTCATTGAGAAATCGACAATTGGCGCTAGTGGGACTTAAACAAAAATCAACCCCAAATAAAGCCCTTACTCGCTTTATAAAAGGCAAATACGTCTCGGTTTTGGGTCAACCAATTAAAGAAACGGAAAGACATGGCAGTACGAAAAGCTTCTAGAGCCTCAGGAAAAGTATTCATTCGCGTAGCGTGGCCTTTGGCCAAGGTTGATTAGCCCAGCGTCTTTGTAGTCCTCCAGTTAACTTGTGCCAAAGAATAAAAGTGTAGGCACAGAAGACTAGGATAAAATGGCGAATCAGACTTCTTTTATCTCTGACTTGGTATTCTCTCAAGCCGAGCCATCCCTTAGCTTCCCGATAGAATACTTCTACCCAATTTCTTTGAGAGTAAGTCGTTATAACCCACTGTGCTGTTACTTTATATGAATCAACATTAGTGATAAAATCATCAATGTCTGTCGCCTCTTCAATTGAACTTGCATCTCCTACGATAGCAAATGTTCTTTCTCCTTCTAGACGAGACAGCTTGGCATTTAATGTTGCCACCCAAACACTTTTCGGTTGCTCGTTCGTTGAGATGAACTTCCTCAAAATCATCTTAGGAGAGGCTTTTCGCTAATTCATCCGTAATTTTTACTTCAATGTCTGATTCAGTTTTAATAATAACTTTCCGTTCGCGTAGCGTGCGCCTTTGGCGCATTTTTAGCGACCCCTCCTAAATACTTTAGCTTCCTTTCTTCCAATTTTTTGATAAAGGTTGTATTGTTGCCATAACCGGCATCAATTAAGACGATTCCTGGACGATACCCCCGAGCCTTACTCCGGTCAATTAACTCTATTCCCAAGTCAGGCTTCTTCTGAAATTCCTCATCTTTCTTTCCCAAAGCTAGTGAAGTGGCGTGCTGATATAATTCTAGGTCTAATGGTAAGCTTTTTTTGCCATCATAAATATGGGTTGTGGGAGATGACTATTCCATTGTCTGTCTTACCGATTTCTCCTAGATACTGCCTTCCCACTCCGAAGCGTCAAGTTACCACTTTTTCTATGTCCAGAGTCATCCAAAATCAAGGCAAACCCTCCCTTGATTCGGGTCCCTTGAACATTTGTTCATCACTTGTAAACGGCGTTCATTGATCTTAACGGCATCCCAAGGGGCATCAGTCAAGAAATGGTGTAATCGGCTGTAAACTACACCTACTGCATTATTTGCCATCTGTGTCAGGTTTTTCCTCTCGCTTTCCCCTAATAATCCCCCTAAATAATGTCTAAATCCGGTTTTTTGGGCTTTGGCGCATGAAGCAATCGTCGAAACGTTTACACCATTTCTCAAAGCACGGGGGCATGGCGGAGGGAGTGGTTTCTCTCAGGTCGGTTATTTCGACGTAAAATTACTGTATGATAAGTATTATAGCCTTATTTTACTCTTTTTATTGTTTAAATCCCACTAATCTGAGTTTGTTGATACCAGCCCTGAAGAAATTGCTGAATTTGGTTGAAATTAAATGGTTGTACTTCTAACACCGTTTCGACCTGTGACCCTGGTGTAGTACGATAGCCCTGGGGACGATATGTCAAGATAAAAGCAGTTTGGGGATAGGTTTGCATCTGCTGGTTAACCCATTGACTCACCTGCTGACGCTGATCCGGATCAGCTACTTCATCCAACCCATCCAACATCACTAAGCATTTGCCATTTTCTAACTGATCCCGAAACCAATTAGCAGGAGGTTGTTCCAAGCCTGCGGATTGACCCAATCCTGGTAATGACCCTTCCTCAACTTGTTTCGTAACTAGCTGTGCCAAGTTAGGTTTTTGCTCACTAGTAATGCGATCGCAACTATTCCGCAAATATACCAGTATAGGAATTAGTTTTGGCGCTTTATACTGGCGGTGAGCATTGTTGGCATAGGTCAGGGTCAAATGCTGCAAGGTAGTGGTTTTTCCTGATCCTGGGGGGGCAATGATTGCCAAATGTCGATAGGCTCGTCTTTTAGGTATTTTGGCGATAAAATCCCAAATTTCCGGACTGATCTGAGATTGATGGGAGTTTGTCTTAGGTAATGGTCTATTACCTGGAATTTTTGTAGCGAATCTTAGGGGGACAAATACCTGCTCGAAATCCAACCTTGATAGCCTTGTGTTCAACACTACTGTCTTCAAGTCACGAAAACCGTAGACTAAGCTTTGGTAATACTTGTCTTGAAACTGTGAGGTTGATTTTCCGTCGTGAAACTGTGAGGTGAATTTTCCCCACAACCCCATGACCAAGTTTTATTCTGGTTCCAAAGCTTTCTCATTTGACTTGTTTTGGAACGATGGCTTGTCCGACATGTTTTCTGGCATAGTGATGCTACTGCTACAAAGCCCCTTGCTTTCGAGTGTAAGCGAGTCTAATACTAAGTTGCCGCTTAAAGATGTAATTTACTGGTAAGACTATCCTTGAATTTGACTTTTAACCGTCAACTGTCAACGCTCAATCCTCTTGGGCAAAAAACCGTTGCAATAGTGACCTAGTAACAACCAAACTTGGTGTAAACACGCTTACTCGATGACACTGCTGATCAATTCTAAATTTTTATAAACAATGCTATATTTAAAATATATATTTTTAACTATTAGTAACCGAATTGAGTTTTTAGCATTTTATCACTCTCATTCTTTGTCTGTCATTTGTGATATCTTCTAAGTGTCGTATTACTTTGTAAAAATGTTAGAATAGATAGTCAATGAATGTAGCGATTAAGCGAGTCCTATCACCCCTAAAACCTTACCTACGCTGGGCAATCTTAGGTGGGACATTATTCTTCTTAGCAAAAGCCTTGAAAGACAACTGGCAAGAAGTGCTAGCGATTCGGATCAGCACTTCTGGATGGACTTGTTTAGGGATCGCTGTTGGCGTGACATTGCTAGCCCACACCTGGACTGGCTGGGTTTGGCATTGGATGCTCCGGGAATTCGACCAACAACCAGGGCTTGGATGGTGTATCCGGATCTATCTGAAGGTTAACATTGCCAAATATCTACCAGGTAACGTTTGGCACTTCTATGGTCGGATCTGGGCAGCTAAAACAGCAGGAGTTCCATTGGGAGTAGCTACTCTGAGTGTGTTAATGGAACCTCCCATGATGGCAGTAGGTGCTTTATTGCTGGCTTTGATCAGCTCTCCTTTGGCCAGCCGGATCATTCAACTCCCAATTCTGTTTGCTGTACTGATACTGATTCATCCTTGGTGTTTAAACCCATGCCTACAGTATTTAGCTCAATTAACAGGCAAGAAGAAAAGCATTGAATCAGATGAAGATCAGATTATCCGGGTCAAGCGCTACCCAATCCTACCATTGTTGGGGGAATTGGGCTTTTTGGGATTGCGAGGTTTAGGCTTTTTGCTTACCCTGTTAGCCTTAAGTCCAATCAGCCCCAGCCAACTCCCCCTGTTGCTTAGTGGGTTTAGTGTAGCTTGGCTGTTGGGCTTAATTGTCCCAGGGGCACCAGGGGGAGTTGGGGTATTTGAAGCCACTGCAGTGGGTTTACTAGAGCATGACTTTGCTCCGGCACTGGTGCTGAGTTCCGTTGCCTTGTATCGTTTGATCAGTATTCTATCAGAAGTTGGCGGTGCGGCACTGGCATGGTTAAATGAACCTCCAAGCGATCGCTCTTCTAACCAAGATCAAGGATGAAAACTTCATAAGTCATACTTTCATACTTCATACTTCATCGTGATAGGTAGAAGCTACGTACAACTCTTTTAACTGTTTATCATCCACAACACCTGGAGCATCGGTTAGCAAAGAACGTGCTTGTTGGGTTTTCGGGAAAGCAATCACATCGCGAATAGATTCTTCCCCAGCTAATAGCATTACTAGCCGATCCAAACCATAAGCAATCCCACCGTGAGGAGGGGCACCATAGTCAAAGGCTTCCAGCAGAAACCCAAACTTACTGTGAGCTTCCTCTTCGGACAAGCCAATAGCTTCAAAAACCTGTTGCTGAATCTCTGGCTGGTATATCCGGAGACTACCACCACCGATTTCTACCCCGTTCCATACTAAGTCATAGGCTTGAGCCCGAGCCGTTTTCAAATCATCTAAGTCATCAGGATGAGGAGCTGTAAATGGGTGGTGCAGTGCTTCTAAACGCTTTTCATCCGCATTCCACTCAAACATCGGGAAATCTGTTACCCAGAGTAAGTTAATTTTTGTTGAATCAATTAATCCCAATTCTTGACCAATTACAAGTCGTAACCGGTCGAGGGTTTTATTGACAATGTCAGCTGAACCAGCACCAAACAGCAGCAAATGACCAGCAGTAGCACCAGTTGCCTCTAATAACTGCTGTTTTTGGCTATCACTTAGGTTATCCTTAATCGCCCCGATGGTATCAATTTCACCTCCTTCTCGCACCCGGATGTAAGCTATCCCCTTAGCACCAGCTTCGCTTGCTTCTTTGAATAAGTCACCCCCTGGTTTAATCCGGACATTCGATATAGCTTCATTACCACCAGGAATAGGTAGAACTTTGACTACACCCCCAGTCTTTACTGCACCCGAAAAGACTTTGAAGCCAGAATCTTTCATCAAATCAGAGACATTGACTAGTTCTAAGCCAAAGCGAGTATCGGGTTTATCACTTCCGTAGCGTTCCATGGCTTCAGCGTAAGTGAGGCGGGGGAATGGTCTGGGGATATCAATACCTTTGACTGTTTTAAAAATGTGAAATACTAATGTCTCATTAAGCTGGAGAATTTCCTCTTGGGACATAAACGACATTTCCATGTCCAACTGGGTAAACTCTGGCTGTCGGTCAGCTCTGAGGTCTTCATCCCTGAAACATCGGGCAATCTGGTAGTATCGATCCATACCCGATACCATCAACAGCTGCTTAAACAATTGGGGGGATTGGGGCAGAGCGTACCACTGACCCGGATTAACACGGGAGGGGACAAGATAGTCTCTAGCACCTTCGGGAGTGGAACGAGTTAGTACTGGGGTTTCCACTTCCATGAAACCTTGTTCATCTTCCAGGTAACGGCGAATTCCTCTAATCACTTGATGGCGCAGTTGCAGGTTTTTGCTCATGCGATCGCGTCTTAAGTCCAAATACCGATATTTCAGCCGTAAGTCTTCTCGCACTGACTCAGTATCAGCACTGGACACCTGAAATGGCAACTGCTTACGCACTTTATTGAGCAGTTCAATGTAGAGAGCGTAAATTTCTACCTCGCCAGTAGGCAATTTGGGATTAAGGGACTCGTCAGGACGCTTAGTAACTCGTCCGGTAACCTTCACTACATATTCATTGCGCAGGTGATCGGCATCTTGATAGGAATCGGGGGTACGCTCAGGGTCACTAACAATTTGGACAACACCACGAATATCCCGTAGGTCCAAGAAGATCACACCTCCATGGTCGCGACGTCTGGACACCCAGCCGCAGAGGGTAACAGTTTCACCAATGTGCTGGCTTCGGAGTTGACCACAATAATGAGTTCGCATAGTCTTTGTCTATAATACTGGTTGAATTAATTTACTTATCAGGCTAAACCCTGGCGCGTTATGGTCTTAGATTCTCACCCTCACGGATGATATTTCCTGTTTTACAGGCACTTTACTAGGATTAAAATCCCCCGCCAGTAAGCCGACCCAGGCAATTTCAGCCACCACAAAGTCTGAATTATAGCTCATTTGACCCGAGTCTAGGCCATAGTCTGACACTAGGCTTCCTGATATGGGGGAAAAGGTTTCATAGGTTCTGTGTACCTTTGGGCTATAGTTCCTGATATCCTAACCCAAGCCAGATCTCCGACGAATTTACTGCAACGACCGAGTATGGCAACTAGACCTTGATAATTGGCTAGACTTTCCCTATCACTCTATTTTCCACAAACTCGATTGAGCAGTAACGTTTTGATGAGGAATGGATAACCATGACCATTAATACCGCCAAGCTGGAGACCATTATCCAAAATTTTGTCACCAGCACCAGTGAGGTTCAAGGAGCTGCTTTAGTTTCTCCTGATGGACTGCCTATAGCATCCAGTTTACCGAGCGAGATGGATGAAGAACGAGTATCAGCCATGTCAGCTGCTATGTTATCCCTAGGTGAACGGATTGGCTCGGAATTGTCCAGAGGCATTCTAGACCGCATCTTCGTAGAAGGTAATAAAGGTTATGGCATACTAACCAACTGTGGCGAGTATGCTGTTCTATTAGTCTTAGCCACCAAGGCAGCTAAACAGGGGGTGCTGATGCTGGAAATCAAGCGGGTGATTCCAGAGTTGAAGGCAGCCTTAGAGCCTCACCATTCCATACCAGGAATTTATGAAACAAAACTCTAGTTAAAGTGCCACAGCAAAGATATGAAAGGTTGCCACTGCTTATATCATGTCGGGATAATTACCCTTAATAAAAACCTCCCCCATCTCCCCATCTGGCCATCTCCCCATCTCCCTACACTCCCCATCCTCCCGGCGCCCCCGCCCCTTAATTATGGGTATTCAACCAGACTTGATATTCGAGTAGGGTGGGTGAATTTCATCTTGACAGATAGTTCAATATAATGTATTATTTGCTATGATTTTTCGTAAAAATGCTCACTGTTATTTGAATAATTTAAGAAATCCTTTTGATTTTAGGTAACTCAAGATACCTATGGTCTTAACTGGAAGTTGCTATACTTGCAAAGCTATCTAAGCGCCAGGTTTGAGTTAAGCCTATTGCCAATGTCAGATTGCCAATGTCAGAAACCCTGCTGAACCTCTCCTCTCTGATGCTTATATCTTCATTTGACGCATCAGTCATAAGATATAAATTTTTTACTTTACACTTAGGGAATTACTAACCCAATGGTTATAAATGTATTGTAAAATAATTAAAATTTAATAACTTTACTATAAAATCCCAAAAAATGGATAAAAAAAAGAGATTATTAATTAGGTGATGTGACTATCAATAAATTTAAGCCTAGTAATAGGTTAATTGATTTATTATTGACAAGTAATGGCTATCACGAGTTCTTTAGCGGAATTTTCCCTCCCAGAATTGTTTCAGTTCCTCGATCAGGGAAACAAAACTGGATTACTAACCCTCCGATTCAAGCTAAGTAGGCATAGTCAAGAAATAAAAGCTCGACATATTCTACTGCGCCAAGGTCGGATCTTGGCAGTTAGCCATCGTCTGGATCACCAATGCCTGCTGAAAATGATGTGTCAGCGGGGTTGGCTGAGCCCTGAGGTAATTAATGAACAGGTAAATCGATGTCCGGCGAATAAACCTATTGGTCTGTACTTGAAGACTAAGGGATTTATGCATCCAGAGCAGTTGAGACTACTATTTCATGCCCAGGTTATACGCTCAGTTTGTGGCTTATTCAGGCTCAAAGATGCTAAATTTAGGTTTGACTCTAAGGCAACCTTGCCCACGATAGAAATGACGGGTTTAAGCATCTCAGCTACCAAAGCAACTCTAATTGGTCTGCGAGCTCTACCAGATTGGACTGGATTAGCAGACAAGCTACCTGAGACAACCTCCGCACTATCTAGGGCGATGGTGGGTCATCGCCAGTTAGGGCTAGACCCAATGGAAGCTGGAGTTTGGAAATTAGCCAATGGGTCGATTCCCCTCACTGATATTGCAACTCGGTTGGGGAAGTCTCTGGAAACGGTTCAACAGATATCCTTCCGGCTGATTAGCGTGGGTTTAGTCGCAGAAGTGCCTATGCTTACTTCATATCAACAGAACTATTGGCAATCACAGGGATTAGAGCCAGTCGCCGTTGGGGCAAATCGAACTGAGGAGGACAATCCTCAAGAGCTGAGCAATCGCTTTGTGCAACACTTACTTGGTTTCTTAAGGAGGTAATAACAGCTAGGTAGTTTTTGGAGTTAATGGTAGTTTTTATGCAATCAGAGCATGGTAATCCTAATCCAGTGGTTGACAATAATGTTGTCGTGTTTCCGATTCTGCTTCAGAACGGCTAACAGCAAATAAGCGTGGAAATTATGCGTCTAGTTGTGACCGGTGCCGTGGGTGCTGGAAAATCCTCTTTCATTCGCTCGGTTAGCGAAATCGATGTAGTGGATACAGATTGCCTAGCAACGGACGTGACAACTAAAATTAAGCAAAAAACTACAGTAGCGATGGACTTTGGGCGTTTGCAATTTGCTCGAGATATGGCGCTACATTTATATGGTACTCCAGGACAGTCTCGCTTTGATTTCATGTGGGACATCCTGATTCGGAAAGCCCATGCTTACATACTCCTTGTTGATGCCCATCGTCCCAGTCAGTTTAGCTCTTCCCGTCGCCTGCTCAGTTTTATGCAACAGCGTGTAAAAATTCCCCTAGTGATTGGTCTAACCCATGTCGATTGTGATGGAGCTTGGTCAGAAGAGGATATAGCGATCGCATTGGGCTTTGTGGATGAAAGCAATCGACCCCCGATGGTCAGCCTCAATGCCAATCAACGAGATTCTGTGATTCAAGCATTAATAGTGCTAGTACAATATATCATTAAATGTGACATCTCCCACACTCACCCTAATGGTTAGAGTGTGGGCTGATCGCCGTAAAATCTAAATTTAGGATCTAGGGCGTGTCATCAATTAAGCCAGATTACGGCAGCAGCCAGATAAATTGCTCCTAGAAAGTTCTTGGCTCGCTTATCGTAGCGCGTCGCGTTCGCGAAGCGTGACCAAAGGTCAATCCCTCGATAT
>NZ_JAAHHX010000123.1:0-8664 GCF_010672065.1 Moorena sp. SIO4A1
GCTCCTCGTTTTCCTTTAGAAAAATCATATTCCTTTCTCATAAGCTTTTGTCTCCTGTTTTGTGGCGCGACGAGCAGAAATTAATCGAATCACCTCACCGCGCATGGTATATACAACGACCAATGGTAATCCAGAGTTTCCTATTCCCACTGCGATGAAACGTTCTTCACTAATCGAATCTGGATCAATGTCATGAATGGCAAGGGGATCGAAAAACACCATTTCAGCTTCCGCAAAGGAAACACCATGCTTTTGCCAATTGGTTTTTGCAATTCTTGGATCATATTCAAAGGTCATACATATATTATATGTATAACTTAAAGTCTAGTCAAGATTAATGTAGTGCGATTGGCCGTAGGCCACGCTACGCGAACGCACTCGGTTGGTGTGTTGGGAGAAGCGTACGCTATTATTCTCCCCAAGCACTTAAAAATTCTACTTGATTTTTCATGTCTTCTGCTGATGAGCGTGGCAATTATCCTTAAAATCCGCCGCATTTGTTCACCAATGGAATAGTTTTGAAACCCTAAAATAATCCCTGAATGCTCTTGTTTTTTCTCGATAAAATTAGTATGAATTCTATAAAAGTCTCGGGCATTAAAGCTATAAATAACACGCTGATGGTCATAGGCCCATTGTAATTGTTCTTCATCGCTACGGGACAACATTTGAGCTTCCCCTGTCGAGACAACATTCACGTTGCGAAGACGCAAGGCCGTTATCAGATCGCTATCCATGCTATCTTCATCTAAATAAAGACGAATTTGTGTCATTTTTAGGGTTTGGTTGCCTGATAATGTTGTTTGGCGAGTTCTTCATAGGCGGTTTGTTCGGCTGCTATATCTTGGTCAATTTCGAGACGGTTAGCATGATAATACGTTAAGGCAGCATAAATTTGAGTGATTGTTAGGTGATTTAATCGTCTGGCTATTTCTTCGGCGTTGTTACCTTGATTATATAGGCCAGCAATTCGGCGCACAGAGGTTCGAGTTCCTGCAATGACTGGACGATTACTATTGGCATCAGTTGTGATCAGGCAAGCCAATGTCGGTAAGGGTTGCCAAGGGGTTTCGACCATAGATATGGGGGGTTTTTCCCTTATTTTAAAATATAGTGCGTCCGCATTCGGAGCGGGTAGGGTGGGCAAATACTAAACGGAAGGCAATTTCATCAGGAACCCAAGACCATTTGCCCACCAAACTACAAGAGTGCGATCGCATTCGGTAGGGGTAGGGTGGGCAAATACTATACCGAAGGCAATTTCATCATATATCCTGACTATTTGCCCACCCGACAAGTGCGATCGCATTCGGAGCGGGTAGGGTCGGCAAATACTATACCGAAGGCAATTTCATCATCAATCCTGACTATTTGCCCACCCTACTACAAGCAAGGGGTAGGGTCGGCAAATCATCAACCATTAACCAATAGTCGGGTAGATCGCAATTCCGTCGGGTAGGGTGGGCAAATTCTGTACCGAAGGCAATTTCATCATAAATCTAGTCCATTTGCCCACCCTACTACAAGTAGATCGCAATTCCGTCGGGTAGGGTGGGCAAATTCTGTACCGAAGGCAATTTCATCATATATCCTGACTATTTGCCCACCCTACTTTATCCGCGTACGCACTCAGCGTGCTCATCCCCATTTGCCCACCCTACTCTGAATCGGGATTAAACTGAAACAGAGGATGCTCGCCACCATCAATATCTCAATATGTCGAACTATCGTCGTTCTTATGTGCCAGGAGGAGTATTTTTTCTGACAATAGTCACTTATCGCCGTATTCCTCTATTTTCAGATGTTGAGAATATAATAAGGTTACGGAAGGCCATGGCGAAAATGCGGACAGAAAAACCCTTTGACATCACTGCAGCCGTTGTGTTACCGGATCATCTTCATTTTATCTGGTCGTTACCACCGGATGATTCTAATTATTCTATGCGAGTGTCTCGGTTAAAGGTATTATTTACCCGGTCTTTACCGGGAAAACGCTCATTTGAGGTAGATGTTTCTGCTTCTCGTCGTAAGCATCGAGAAAGCAATGTCTGGCAACGTCGGTTTTGGGAGCATACCATTCGTAATGACCATGATTTACACCGACATATAGATTATATTCACTATAATCCGGTTAAACATGGTTTGGTGTCTTGTCCTCATTTGTGGGAATATTCCAGTTTTCACAAATGGGTGGAGCGAGGCAGGTATGAACCCGATTGGGGGTGTTGTTGTGGGAGTAATTTACCACAAGTTCTAGATTTTAGCGATTTAGAAGATTTTGCAGGGGAGTAGGGTGTGCAAATTATTAATGTGGGGTAGTGGCGTTGGCGTAGGGTGGGCAAATTATTAATGTTTGACCAATTGATCTCGAATCATGTCCATTTGCCCACCCGACAAGAGCGAACACTTTGCTTGAACGCAACCAACAACATAGGTGATCGCATGCCCTAGGGTAGTCGGGTTGGGTGGGCAACTTCTGAGAGTTTGGCAATTTGATCACGAGTCATGTCCATTTGCCCACCCTACTAGATCTGCGTACGCACTCCTAACCTTGATCAATCCTACGCTTCCGGGTATTTTTCCTTGGTTATCTCTTTTATTTTTTCGATTACCCAATTGTACATTTTGTCCTTTCCTATGGACTGACTTTGGCGGAATAATACATTCCCACTAGCACTGTTACACTTGGGGAATGTACCGCCATAATCCTCTGATTTACCCCATGCTCTATCCATTATAAGCAGAGATCTGCTTGAGCTATTCTCATAGCCATAACACAAATCGATTGTACCTTTTAATAAATTCGACCAGTTGCTAGGTAAGCCGCTCATGGCCTCCGCTACCGCTACATTCATATCCATACTGTATGCGGCTTTTGTTCCACTTACTTGACCGCCTGCTACCTCGCTCCTTAATCCCAAACCCATTTCTACGACAACCGTAAATTCTAACGAATCTAACACATCTTCCTCTTCCGTTGCGTCACTGGTCATTTTTTGGAGCGGTTTTTTGGGTTTTGGATCGTAATGGTTGTAACAAACTCCCAAGTCCGCCTTTGTCTGGTTGAACCTTGCTTCATTTTCACGTTCAATAATGGCACCGTCCGCAAGGGTCGCTACTCCAACACCTAAAACACTTAACGACTTCTCACACCCACCTTTTTCCTCCTTTTCTGTTTCCAACTCCCGGCTTTCTTCCTTTGTTACCTTCCTTAATACCAATGACCCCATCGCTGTCGCTTCTTCCTCCAATTGTCTTTCCTCTTTTTTTCTCACTCCTTTTTCCTTTCTTAACCGTTGCACCCTTCCCTGCTTCTGCTGGACCACATGCCAAGCCTCATGGGGCAAATGCTTCTCCTGCCCCGGCCCAACATGAATCTCCGTCCCCTGTGCATACGCCAATGCCTGCAATTGTGCAGGTTTCGACGAGTTGTAATGTACCCTCACATCATCCATCGAATAGCCCGAGAGGTTCTCTATTCCTGCCTTGAGGCGATCAGGCAAGCCCGTTTTGTTTTCCTTTTGGCTCCTCGATTCCCTCATGCTATCGCCATAAGTCAGCTCATCCCCCGTCAACGGTTGTGCTCTGAGCTGCACCATCATCCTTTTAGGCTGCAACACCTTATGCCCACCGTGATTCGCCCCTTGCCTGGTTCTATCTCCCGGCTGTCCAAAAGAAAACTTCCCTTGCAGCCCCATTTCTCTCCTTCCCCTTTCCGGTTGGGTTACTCCTGATTCTAAGGTGCGCATCACCTTCGCACTCATACTTCCCCATTCCCCTACCGCATCTTCGGCGTTCCACTCCCTTTCCTCTGCTTCCAATATTTCTCTATAACCTTTCCGTCTGGAGTCTTTCTTTTTTTGAGCTATTGACAACGAGGTAGAGTGAGAATATTTCGGTTTATAGGTATGAGTAGTGCGCATAGCTATTTCCTTTTACCTTGTACCCTATTAGAAAAGAATATCAGTCGATCCCACCGTCTACCAGGAGCGCGACATGGCACCCCTTTCTCAAACCAACTGGTATCACTCTAATATTAGTTCTCTGTTTCTAGAAATCGAGCGAGTTCGTAACTATTTAGAAAAATACATAGAAGGTAAAGAAAATCAACAAATCGTTACTGAAATTGTTGACGATACTTCTGCCCTGGCTCAACTATGTTACCACTTCTATCTCTCCCCATTTGAAAGGGATATCCTGCTAATGTGCGTGGGCCAGGAAATAGAACCTATGTTCCAGTCTTTGGTGGCCATTGCCCAAAAAAATCATCCTCACAAAAACTATCCTACTCTTAGTTTAGCTATAGACGCCCTTCCCGGAGCCAGTTGGCATGTCCTTTCTCCCCAAAGCCCTTTATTTTACTGGCAACTGCTCCAGATTGAACCAGGAAGAATCCTAACCAAGTCCCCCCTCCATATTGACCAGCAAATCCTCTGCTTTCTGTTAGGATACGATGCCACAGACCAGGAATTAGCAGGCAAGATCATACCCCAACCGCCTCAGACTAACCCTCTTTTTTTGCCTCCCTCTCAGTTAAGTATAGGGTCGCAATTGAAAACCATTTGGTCTGGGGGCGAGGGGACAAATAGCTATCCCGTGGTGCAATTATCTGGCTCGGACCGTACCACAAAATACCAAATTGCCTCCGCCACTTGTCAGGATTTGGGGAAAAAGTTACATACTCTCGACCCTGCCGCTCTGACCACCAAGCCCCAGGATGTCTACCAACTCGCGAAGCGTTGGCAAAGGGAAGCCAAACTTAGCAATAGTGTCCTGTTTATTGACTGCGATAGTTATAATTTTTCTGAGCCTGGGCGGGAGTCAGCTCTGAGCAAATTTATTGATAGTAACAATACTCGTTTAATCCTCAGCAGCAATGACCGAAAAATTGACTGTCAGCGGACTATTGTAAACCTAGACATCCCCCCATTGAGCCACCAGGAACAATATGACCTGTGGGAAAGCCATATAGGGTCAGCAGCAGCAGAACTTAACGGTCAACTTGAGCGCATCGCCGTGCAGTTTAACCTCAATACTGCTACTATTCAAGCCGCCTGTGATCAATTCAAAATTCAAAATTCAAAATTCCCACAAAATCCCGGATCTAGCCCCAAGAGCGCCCTAACCCACCCCTACCCCCTCCCAGGAGGGGAACCTGGGGGAGACAGATTTCAAAGTCCCCCAGAATTGGGGGATTTAGGGGGCAAAAATCTCAAAGACGAAACCCACCAATCAACTCAATTATGGGATATCTGCCGCCATTTCGCCCGTAATCAATTAGACCACTTAGCGCAACCGATCAATGCTACGGCTACCTGGGACGATCTGGTATTACCTACCCCACAACGGCTGCTTCTGAGCGATATTGCCACTCATCTCAGACACCAGTATAAAGTCTATCAGCAATGGGGTTTCGCCCAAAAAGGCGACCGGGGTTTGGGCATCAGCGCCCTATTTTACGGTGCTAGCGGTACTGGTAAAACCATGGCAGCAGAGGTATTAGCCCAGGAATTTCGTCTGGATCTTTATCGCATCGACCTAAGTCGAGTTGTCAGTAAATATATTGGTGAGACGGAAAAGAATCTGCGGCGGATCTTTGATGCAGCTGAAACCGGTAGTGCTATTCTACTGTTTGACGAAGCCGATGCCCTGTTTGGTAAGCGTACCCAAGTTAAAGACAGTCACGACCGCCACGCTAACATCGAAGTCAGCTATTTGCTGCAACGTATGGAAGCCTATCAAGGGTTAGCTATATTGACCACCAATTTCCAAAGCGCTCTCGATAGTGCCTTTTCGCGCCGCATTCGCTTTGTGGTCGAGTTTCCGTTTCCCGGACCCGAAATCCGTACCCAAATTTGGCAGCGCATTTTTCCAGCCCAGACCCCAACCCTTAACTTAAATTACCAGAAACTGGGTCAACTCAATATAGCAGGCGGAAATATTCGCAATATTGCCCTAAATGCCGCTTTTTTGGCCGCCGCCGCCGATGAAGCCGTGAACATGGAACTAATCTACGAAGCAACAAAACGGGAATATCTTAAGTTGAAGAAAATGTTGACAAACGAAGAGATTGAAGGCTGGTTTTAGTTGTGGGGAATGGGGAATGGGGAATGGGTAATAGGTAATAGGTAATAGGTAATGGGGAATGGGGAATGGGGAATGGGGAATGGGTAATAGGTAATGGGTAGAGTGGGCATCCTGCCCGCTCGAAAAGATAGCGGCGTAGGGTGGGCAAATGCTTATCCTCTGACAATTTGATCTGGAATCGGGTCGATTTGCCCACCCTACAATAACTAGGACGGGGAGTGTCAAAGACTTAGCTAATAGCCGGAAAACTACCACCAATAAAGTGAATATCACTGAAGGTTTCGATCCACAAACGAGCACCACAATCAAGGGGATTATCCGGCTGATAAACAATCTTACACGGACCAAGGATTTCGACTTCATTACCGTAGAGATTAGTGCCCTTTCGTTTTACTGAAATCACTGGCTTCCGGTCTTTGGGGCTTTTCTTCATATTCGAGCCAATGTGATTGCGATTGACATTAATCTTCGCTAAAGCTGGCGGACGACTAGTGCGCCATTTCCCCTTTGGTCCACGATTACCTTTAGTAATTTGTGGCAAATGGTTGAACAGAGGAATAATCCAGAATTTTCCGCTTTTATAGGCACCCCGGACCCGACCCTTCTCTAGGAGTTGGCGCAATCTTCGAGAGGAAATTCCTAATAGAGATGCTGCTTCAGTAGTTCCAACGCACTTGTTCATCAGTGGACTCTCCCTTAAATATTCCGATAATACTAGTTTAATGGATAAAAGGAAAATTGACAACTTGAGGGAATTTAGAATTTAGAATTTAGAATTTAGAATTCAGAATTGGGAATCGGGAATCGGGAATCGGGAGTCGGGAATCGGGAATCGGGAAGAAACGGAAGAGTTTAGGATACTCGGTGGATGCGTTCGCGTAGCGGCTCCAAAGGAGCATCGCGTAGCGTGACCATTCGCGTAGCGTGGCCTTTTGGCCAAGGTCAATCGCGTAGCAGCTCCAAGCTCCCATCACATATAGTTATCTACAAAAATTAACTAATTAATTAGTTGGGTACACAGGATTTTTCCCCACTCCACTACTCCACTACTCCCTGCTCCCTACTCCCTGCTCCCTACTCCCTGCTCCCGATTCCCGACTCCCGATTCCCCACTCCCGACTCCCGATTCCCTGTTCCCTGTTCCCTACTCCCAAATTTGTTACAAAAGTTTTCACAAAATGTTATAATGAAGGTTTTTTTGTGCTATAATAAAAATACCGTGGACGCTAAAACGTTCCACGGTAAGAGCCAGCCGCTGATTTTTCCCGGGTCTCCGGCTGGCTCTAGAGCCCCAGTTAAGGAGATACCTAATATTTTATGTCGTACTCTCAACGCCTATATCCATGGGCAATCATTCGTCTATTGCCTAAAGCGATGCAGCGCGGTCTTGGGGGTTTCCCCCATGAGCGACTGCATCAAGACATGCAGCGGGTGGTTGTTCGTCGTTTCCGCAACCGTTCTGACGCTGAGGGTCACTTGCAGGCCCTTAAACGGCTGATGCCTGATCAAAAATTTATTATTATCTTCGATTTAGGAGACCCTATAGACGGCGAGTCTATAGACGGCGAGTCTACAGACGAAGAATCTGTAAGAAACAGGAAGTCTGAAAAGCCCAGCTCTTCACTAATCAAATTTTAGTTTGATTCCAGAAATAGTCCTGGATGTAACTCAAAAATTATTCTTGATTCGATCAATTGTATTGTATGGCAAAACGTGCAGATATTGGTAGCAAACGCCTAATCAGTCTCGCTCCTAATGCTTGGGTGCAATGGGTAACCGGTAATCCCCAAGTGCGGGCATCTCAGTTACTCGATGCTGAGTTTCAATGGATTAGTCGCGAAAGCGATGTGATTGTCAAAGCTTCTAGTCCTGAACATCAAGAATTTCTGATTCTCAATGAATTACAACTACGCTATGACCAGAACATGCCTCAGAGAATGCGCAATTATGTGGCTTTAGCTGAGGAAAAATACAACCTATCCGCTTATCCAGTATTAATTAACATCTTGCCGCCCCCAGCCACAGTCACAATCGTTGACTGTTACGACAGGGAATTTATGGGATTAAAGGCGCGTCAAGATTATCGGGTAATTAATCTCTGGGAAGTAGAGGCTGAATTAGTATTAGAACAACCTTTGCCTCCCCTATTTCCATTTGTCCCAATCTTATTTGGAGGTGGTAGCGAATCAAAATTGCGGTCAGCGGTGCAGGCTTTACGAGCAGATCAAACCTTGAATCAACTAGAACCGCTCTTAGCGTTCTTTGCTAGTTTTGTGCTAGAGATACCTTTAATTCAACAAATCATGAGGTGGGATATGACAGTATTACGAGAATCACCCTGGTATCAAGAGATTTTACAAGAGGGTCTTGCTCAAGGCATCCAACAAGGGATTGAACAAGGGATTGAACAAGGAATTGAACAAGGGATTGAACAAGGGATTGAACAAGGCATCCAACAAGAACGTCGAGGGAGTTTAGAGCGCATCCTTAAACTGCGATTTTCAGAGATTCCTGTCGAGATATCCGTCAGAATTCAAGCCTTAACTCTCGAACAATTAGAAGAGTTGATGGCCACAG
>NZ_JAAHHX010000124.1:0-8205 GCF_010672065.1 Moorena sp. SIO4A1
CTTCATGGCAAAAAGAAAACCAAGCAGAAGGCTTGAAGTAAGGCTTGAGCCGGATGATGGGTAACTGTCAAGTCCGGTTCTTAGGGGAGGGGAGTAGAGTAATCTACAAACCTTACCCGACTTCACGCACGGTTCTGGAGCGGAGGTGCCCTGGATAATACCAGGCATCGACCGTAATTACCACCTTCCTCGAAGCAGTCGGGGATGTAGTACTCAGCTTTTCTGACATCTTGGATATCCTAGATATCCAAGATGTCAGAATTTGTCCGGGTTAAAAGTATCAGTACACAGCCCTATATCCAATAGATATGAGGAAATCGTTTCAGATGATAGTGGTTGCACAATTATAACTATTTTGTGAACTATAACGCGGGCATTATGGTCTCACAAGAATGAAAGTTCTTTCCATTGTCTTGATGCAGTCGCTAATGGGGGAAACCCCCAAGACCGCGCTGCATCGCTACCAAAAATCCCGATCTACTTTCTTCCCTCTTGCTAGCATGCCTATTGCCTATTGCCAATACCCAAGCGCGACTATGTTCACAACTCAAATAAAAATGCTATAGCTAACTGACATTTTGTGTCACAATTGCATCTGATCTAGTAAACATAGTATTGGCAGCTGCTATGAGCGAAACCATCTTTAGCAAGATTATCCGCCGAGAAATTCCAGCGGATATTGTTTATGAAGACGATTTAGCCCTTGCCTTCAAGGATATTAACCCTCAGGCACCAGTTCATATTCTGGTAATTCCCAAGAAGCCCATTCCTCAACTGGCAGCAGCTCAGTCTGAAGATCAAGCCCTGATGGGACACCTGCTCTTAACTGCTAAGCAAGTTGCTGAGCAAGCCGGTTTGACCAATGGCTATCGACTGGTGATTAATAATGGTGCTGATGGTGGTCAAACTGTTGATCACCTGCATTTGCACATTTTGGGTCAACGCCAAATGAAGTGGCCTCCTGGCTGAGGTTTTTTTTAATGCTCAGTGTTGAGTGCTTAGTCGTAAGTAGGTTTCTAAGTTAGGAGTTACGGAAAGAACCAGGCTCAGGCTCTATATTTCAGGCTCTATATATATAGGCGTTCGATGGAGGGCCTCTAGTTTTATGCGATCGCTATCTTGTATGCGATCGCTATTTTGGTTTACCTATTCTTCCTATATCACATTCATATTTATTTGTCAAGACTTCTTTAATATAACTTTTACTTATTTACATTATTTAATAACCTGAGGGTAAATTACTCTCAAAACCCTTTACAAAAATAAATATATTGCTTAATATAAGTACATGAAGGCGCACACAAGCCGGACGAACCTCGATAACTTCATATTCATACCCGCAATCATAAGAACATGACTACTGTATTACAGCAGAGCAACACCTCTGTGTGGTCTCAGTTCTGCAATTGGGTCACCTCCACCAACAACCGCCTCTATGTAGGTTGGTTTGGTGTATTAATGATCCCAACCCTGCTAGCTGCTACCACCTGCTTCATCATTGCTTTCATCGCTGCTCCTCCTGTGGACATCGATGGTATCCGCGAGCCCGTTGCTGGTTCTCTGATGTATGGCAACAACATCATCTCTGGTGCTGTTGTTCCTTCTTCTAACGCCATTGGCTTACACTTCTACCCAATCTGGGAAGCTGCTTCATTAGATGAGTGGCTTTACAACGGTGGTCCTTACCAGTTGGTAGTGTTCCACTTCCTGATTGGTGTATTTGCCTACATGGGTCGTGAGTGGGAACTGAGCTACCGCTTAGGTATGCGTCCTTGGATCTGCGTCGCTTACAGCGCACCCGTTGCAGCTGCTAGCGCCGTATTCTTGATCTACCCAATTGGACAAGGTTCTTTCTCCGATGGTATGCCTCTAGGTATCAGCGGAACCTTCAACTTCATGTTCGTGTTCCAAGCTGAGCACAACATCCTGATGCACCCCTTCCACATGCTAGGTGTAGCCGGTGTATTCGGTGGTTCCTTGTTCAGTGCAATGCACGGTTCTTTGGTAACCTCCTCCTTAGTACGTGAGACTACTGAAACTGAGTCTCAGAACTATGGTTACAAGTTCGGTCAAGAGGAAGAAACTTACAACATCGTTGCAGCTCACGGCTACTTCGGTCGTTTAATCTTCCAATACGCTTCCTTCAACAACAGCCGTTCCTTGCACTTCTTCTTAGGTGCATGGCCTGTAATCGGCATCTGGTTTACTGCACTGGGCATCAGCACCATGGCATTTAACCTCAACGGTTTCAACTTCAACCAGAGCATCATCGACTCACAAGGTCACGTGATCAACACCTGGGCTGACGTACTAAACCGTGCCAACCTAGGTTTCGAGGTAATGCACGAGCGTAACGCTCACAACTTCCCTCTAGACCTAGCAGCTGCTGAAGCTACTCCTGTAGCTTTGACTGCTCCAGCGATCAACGGCTAATAAGATCGTAATCCGATCACCCCTAGGGGAGTACAAAGGTACCCCCTAACAGCGCTCTCCAAAAAGGGAGCGCTTTTTTATTTGGTGGCAAAGCACCAATCGCTTTTCCAAAAAAAAATAAGAGAGCCGTCAAAAAGACTCTCTAGGTCATCAGGGTGCATCTATCTACTGATCTCAATATAACAGATTGAGCGAGGGGTGTCACCCCTCAGTTAATAATTTTCCAAGCAGCTGACCCTAGGTATAGCGCTACGCGGAAGTCAGAAGTTAGAAGTCAGAAGTTAGAAGTCAGAAGTCAAAAGTAAGCTATGACTAAGTTTTGGAATTTAGGAATGTCCTAATCTAAATGCGTAGTGCTATATGTTCACGTATCAATTTTTGCAAAAAAATAAGAGAGCCGTCAAAAAGACTCTCTGGATCATCAGGGTGCATCTATCTACTGATCCCAATATAGCATAAAATGATGGGTGACACCCCTCAGTGAAAAAATATGGTAATTTAAGATGGCGATAGTGCTCTAGTTCCGAGAAAAGGCGAAATTAGCAAAATTCAATTCATTTGTGCCATTCCACTTGTAAACTTGGTTGCGAAACCCTTTCCACTGTTCATAAACTTTCTTAAACTTGGCATCTTTGCTAGCATCTTCCTCAAATAACTCGAATGATGCTTTCTCAGCGGCCTGCAAAATGTCTTGAGAGTAAGGAGTCAGCTTAACACCCGCTTTAATCAAGCGTTCCAATGCCCCTCCATTCAAAGCATCATACTGAGCCGCCATATTTATATTGGCGTACCTGGCGGCATCTTTAAAAATTTCCTGATACTCCTTGGGCAACTTATCCCAAGCTTTTTTATTAACCTGTACCTCTAGGGTTGGTCCGGGTTCCCACCAGCCTGGATAATAATAGAACTTAGCTGCTTTGTACAAGCCCAGCTTCTCATCATCATAGGGACCAACCCATTCAGCAGCATCAATGGTTCCCCGGTCTAGGGCAAGGAAAATTTCACCCCCAGGTAATACTTGGACATTCACCCCCAAGCGCTCCATCACTTTACCTCCCAATCCAGGGATACGCATTTTTAATCCCTTCAGGTCACCTACAGAATTAATTTGTTTCTTGAACCAACCTCCCATCTGAGCACTGGTGTTACCTGCTGGAAAATTAATCACCCCAAAGTCAGCATAGAGTTCCTGCATCAATTCCAAGCCACCACCGTGGTACAACCAAGCATTTTGTTGTGGAGCAGTTAGACCAAAGGGTACACTAGTGCCAAATGCTAGGGCAGGATTTTTGCCAACGTAGTAGTAACTAGCGGTATGACCACACTCAACGGTTCCCTGTTGGACGGCATCGAGAACCTCTAATCCTGGTACAATTTCACCAGCCGCAGAGGGGGTAATCTGGAAACGCCCATTGGTCATGGCACTGACCCGCTTACAGACAGTATCAGCTCCCCCATAGATAGTATCGAGAGATTTTGGCCAGCTCGTGACCATTTTCCATCGAACCATAGGCTGACTGCCGGATTGAGCAACTGGTCCTGTACTAGCTTGATTACAGGAGGCTAAGGCAGCTGTACTGGCTGCACCAATCGCAGCGTTACTAAAAAATTTTCGGCGTTTCATGGTTCTTGATTCAACACTTGGTCATCTTTTGCGCAAATTATATCAAGTTTAGCACTTACGCCCCAAACCCTATTATTGACGGTAATTACAGCGATTTCACCCTTTGACTTGTAACTAGAAACCAGGTTTTATGGGTCTTGGTGGGTAAGTCCTGAGGGGATAGAAGCAAAGGGCGGTAAGGGGAGAAATGGGCTTTCCCCGCTGTTAACTCAAGGAGGCAAACAGGATCAGTAGATCGAAAAATCATTTTAAGGCAAGCGATCGCAGCTCCTAAAATCCCCGACAGTAGCGATCGCTTGTTTATTACCTCGCCGACTTTTACTGGGGGTATTGATGAATTTTTTTCTAGTTGAGGAGTACTTAGAAGTATCTCAAAGAGCAATCGCCACCATGCCTTTTGCATTTTATCTAAATTAGCGTCTCAGTACTGGAGCAACATCGCCATACCATGTAGGGTTAAAACAGGCTACTCCAAAAACACCAGCCCCAACTTCTTGGCTTAATCCTGCCCCTGCACCACGTTTCTCAAAGCAATATCGGTGCATCGCTGCAACGCATTCTGGAGCTTGTGATTTTCCTAAGTTGTCACATCCTTGGTGATAACTACGAAGAGTATTAACAGAAACATCGCCATACCATGTAGGGTTAAAACAGGCTACTCCAAAAACACCAGCCCCAACTTCTTGGCTTAATCCTGCCCCTGCACCATGTTTCTCAAAGCAATATCGGTGGATCGCTGCAACGCATTCTGGAGCTTGTGATTTTCCTAAGTTGTCACATCCTTGGTGATAACTACGAAGAGTATTAACAGAAACATCGCCATACCATGTAGGGTTAAAGCAGGCTACTCCAAACACACCAGCTCCAACTTCTTGGCTTAATCCCGCACCGCCACGACTGTTTTTATCGCAATATCGGTGAATCGCTGCAACGCAATCTGGTGAACGTGATTTTCCTAAGCTGTTACAACCAGAATGATAATCACTAAGTATTCCCCCAACAGCTACCTGTACACCTATCCATCCGGCAAACTGATCCTCAAAAGTGAAAGCTTCTTGTTCTAACTTATTGTTTCTGTAATTTTGGTTAGCCTTCTTATATTCTTTGAAATAATGATAACCAAAACCATAGTAACCACCATGCCGTTGACACTGCTGGGAATGAATAAGCTCATGAGCTAGTAAAACAAGCTGATTAGTATCACTCGACCTATATGAATCGTTAACATAAATTTGGTCGCAATAAGCTTGAGCTCCAGAGCCTTGACTAATTTTATACCCAAAAGCTGACCATTCATCTAGCAAGTTAGCATTGTAGGTAACTCTAACACGGTCAACCAAATCTCCAAAATGAGGTCGTAGATATCGCTTCTGAAAGTTGTCTAAGGAACGACCACTGCTATTGTTCGTTCTCATCCATTCAGCAGCAGCGCGATAAGCTCCTCTACCAGCCTCCCCCCATATTTCTTCAACAGGAATTCCTATATCAATCAGTCTACCTGGATCGCATCCACCACTGAAACAATTTTGTATTTCACGTCTTATATCATTTATCCCTGGAACATTTACGTCTGGAACGTAAATCTCCCGACATAGTCCACCTACACAAACCCTCCTAGTTCCTGCTTCTACACTAGAAGTATGAGTAGCTAACTCTACCGTTAACCCCAATACTGCTGCTGATAATAGAAAGCTCAAAAATTTAATTCTAGATCTCATAGTTGTTTTATTGCTTGTACTGCTTTTAGGATAGTGACAAAATAGAAATCTAGCGGTTTTTAACCTAAGGATGTACACAAAACTTTTTATTTCTTTCTTATTCCGACTTTACTAATAGCTGCTCCCTGCTACCTAAAAGCCCAAAAATTGGGTGCATCTCATTTTTGCTGTTTGACACGGTGGTGCGTTACGGGCAGCAACATAACCCTGACTACGAGGCGAAAAATTAAGGCCCCCCTAACGCACCCTACTGGACCGACACATTTAAAATGGTGCAATAAGCGTAGGTTGGGTTGAAGAATGAAACCCAACACCAGTAACGCTTTGTTGGGTTGAGCGGTAGGGAAACCCAACAAACATTTTTAGGTGTGCCACGCCACTACGCAAAATTTTAAAAAATGAGATGCACCCCAAAAAGTGTACCTGACTAGGTTGAAAACCGCTATAACTAGATTAAATCTTAACAGTCAACAGTAAACAGTATTCAATAGTCAACCTTCTTTACCTAGATGTGAGATCAGCGATCGCATTCTTAGTCATAGCTGCGATCGCTTTATCATTTGCTTTCGGTAAATGATAATACTTACCACCGGCTTGTTTGGCCAATTCCTTGGCAAAACCAGTAGAAACAAACTTACTCTCGGTATCAATTACTAATAATTGAACCCCATTAGCTCGAATGCGAGCGGCAATTTCCAACAATTCCCCTTTAATATCTGGCTTTTCCCCTTCCGGTAGAGTTTCTCCCAAGGAACGAGCTAAGGGAATATTGCCCCGACCATCAGTAATTGCCACAATTACCACTTGACCAATATCCCCAGACAATTGAGCATTCATGCCCACATGCACCGCCTGAGTCAATCCATGAGCTAAAGGGGAACCGCCACCACAAGGTAATCGCTCCAAACGCCGCTTTGCTAAAGCAATGGAACGGGTAGGGGGTAACAGCACATCGGCTTGTTCTCCCCGGAAGGGAATCAGGGAGACTTGGTCACGGTTTTCATAAGCTTCCGTCAGAAGCTGCATCACTGCTCCTTTTGCAGATTGCATCCGGTTTAGAGCCATAGACCCTGACGCATCTACTACAAAAACTACCAAGGAGCCAGCTCTTCGGGCTAACCGCTTGGATCGTAAATCCCCTTGTTCGATAATCACCCGACGGTTAGGATGACGTTGCCTACGAGCTTTTTGATAGGGTGCAGCAGCTCTGAGGGTGGCATCTACAGCAATCCGCCTTACTTTCCCCTTCGGTAGTATCGGTTTAACATATCGACCCCGGTCTTCTGAAAAGATAATGCTACGGTTTCCGGACTTACCTTGCCGTTGTGCCATCTGAGCAAAGTAAAGCACACTAGGGTCAAGTATCACCCCTTCTGGGTCAAAGAGAAACTCTTCCGGGATACTCGGAGCTTCCTGTTCTTGCTCCTCTGAGTCATTGTCGTCCTCCTTGTCTTCCTCTTGGTCTTGCTCTTCTTGAGATTGATCTTGTGGGGGTGGGGGAGGAGGAGGTGGTGCTTCTTCTGGTGGTGTTTCTACCATAGTCGCACGGGGGACAATTACCAATTCCACGGCCCGACGCAAATCCTCGGAATTAACTGTCTGACGACCATCTAAGGCTGCTGCAGCTTTAGCCACTCGAACCGCAAACAGTTCTGCCCGATGACCTTGGACACCACCTCGGATGGCTTCATTGACGAGATAGGTAATTTGGTCATGGGTAATCTCAACATCCTTGAGCCACTCTCGCGCTAGAATAATATCCGTCTTGAGGGTATCCAGATCCTCCTGGTATTCCTCCAGAAACTGCTGGGGAGAGTTAGCGTATGCGATCGCTTGTTCTACTGCCTCCACCCGTTGCTCTAAGGCCAAAACACCGTCAGCAGAGAGGGTAATGGCAATTCTGTCCAATAAATGTTCTCGTAATGGTCCCTCGTCGGGATTGTAAGTGGCAATTAAAATTGGTTTGCAGGGATGTTGGAAACTAATGCCCTCTCGCTCAATTAGGTTGCGCCCTTCGGTTAAAACACTCAGTAGCTGGTTAGCAATTTGGTCATCAAGCAGGTTAATGTCATCGACATACAACACACCCCGATGAGCTTGGGCAAGTAATCCTGGTTGAAAGACAGGTTCCCCTTGTTTGACAGATTGTTCCACATCCACCGAACCCAGGAGTCGGTCTTCGGTCACTCCTAGAGGAATTTGGACGAAGGGAGCTGGGATGATTTCGGTATCTGAAGAACCGTCAACCTGTAACTGTTCCTGTAACTGTTCCTGTAACTGTTCCTGTAATGCTTCCTCTGGAGTACAGTTACTCAAGGAACCCTTAACCACTTCAATCGGAGGGAGCAAGGTATGGATTGCCCGTGCCATCACTGATTTAGCTGTGCCACGGCGTCCTGCGATCGCAACGCCTCCTAATCCAGGGTCAAT
>NZ_JAAHHX010000125.1:0-8096 GCF_010672065.1 Moorena sp. SIO4A1
ATTCGGGTGTTGCGATCGCAGTTATAGTAGGGTTAATTACAGGTTTATTCTCCTTAATTGGTCAAAGAAACGCCCTATTCGGTCAAATTAAGGCCGATCGGCAAGCCGCTGAAGCCAAATTTGGATTCTATCCAGATTTAGAAGCTTTGCTTGCCAGTTTACGGGCAGCAAAATCTATTCAAGATTGGCCGGGATACTTATCCTTATTCAAGCCAGACCCTAAGCTAAAAATACAAGTTACAAAAACACTGCACAAGGTGGCTTATGGAGTAAGAGAACGGAATCGCCTGGAAAAACATCAAGGCACAGTCATCGGTCTTGGTATTAGCCCCGATGACAGCAGAATCGCTAGCGTTGATAACACGGGAATCATCTGCTTGTGGGACAGGTCAGGCAAACTTCTAAATGATGATTGTTTCCAAGGGCCTGAAGGCTGGGTTGAAAGTGCCAGTTTTAACCCTGATGTCAGTTCACTGGCTACCATTAACACCAGTATAGATTCTTCTGGAGCTCTTGGTAGGATTTATACCTTGGCTTTATGGAACTTAGAAACTCAAGAGCAGGTTGAGGTAAATCTTGGGTCTAAATTTCGCGGTTGGGATGTCGTCTTTAGCCAAGATGGCGAGCAACTTGCTACTCGCGGTAGCAGGAATGATACTCGTTTTTTTAGGTACTGGGACTTATCAGGTCAAGAAATATCCGAAAACCAATTTAAAGGAGAACCGCAATTCTCGATGGTAGATAAAATTTATAGCAGTGATGGTAAGATCGCCACTTTTCCAGAACATAAAAGGTTTCCTTCTTATTATAAAAACACATTAGTTTTAGATAACCCGTCTGAGCCTTCTGATATTACAATCGAAACAAATCACACTTGGATAGAAAGAGCAGTTTTCAGCCTTGATGGTCAGCAGTTAATTACCGCAGGTAGAGATGGCATCATCCGTATTTGGGACTTTAAATCTAATCAAGTTTCTGATTCGAGTCATAATTTTAAAGTTGATACTTCTAAATTATCCTGGTCAAGTGATGAAGTTAGCAAAGACCCCATAGACACTAGTTTATTCTCGGAATGTCACTCTGCTGGTATAATCGATGAGGTGATTTTTAGTCCTGATAACAAGTTAAGGGCTACCGCCGCCAGAGACGGCACCGTCTGTTTGTGGAACCTAGATGGCAAAGAGTTAGCCCAATTCAAAGGATCTGCAAATGGGGCAATGGAGGTAAGTTTTAGTCCTGATGGCAAATTACTTGCAACTGCTGGACTAGATGGTATCACTAAGTTATGGGATCTAGAGACCAAGGAGCAGGTGGCAGAATTCAACGCAGAGTCTCGAGGTCAGGTCTTCGATCTCAATTTTAGCCCGGATGGTAAGCAACTGGCTATGGTTGCCAACGATCAAATAGTGAGGTTGTGGCAAATTGAATCCTTCGATCAACTCATGGTGCGGGGTTGCAATTGGGTGCGTGACTATTTGGAGAATAACCCCAATGTCGAGGAAAGCGATCGCCATCTTTGCGACAATGTTAACAAGTAGTTACCTTCATGTAAAAGTTTTGGTAGCCACGATTGTGTTTTTGGCAATTGGCTCATCTTTCTAATTGTATAAGAATTTGCGTTCGCGTAGCGTGACCAAAGGTCAATCGCTTTTAGCGTGGCCTACGGCCAATCGGGCAGCGGCTCCAAAGAAGCATCACTTCTTTCAACTTTGAAGCGAATCACTCGACATCGATGAAATGGGGATCGAATGCTAAACTTAAGCTATTGATTACAATTCCCTTCTTGATGCAGTCGCTCATGGGGGAAACCCCCGCGTGAAGGCGCTGCCTTCCCAAGACCGCGCTGCATCGCTTCGAGGTATGATTAAACCAAGGGGTAGTAATGGCTGAATCTTACTTAATTTATCTTGATGTTTGTTGCTTAAATCGTCCTTTTGATGATTGGCGACAAGATAGAATTCGATTAGAAGGACAAACAATCCTAGATATTTTTCAGCGGTTTTATTCAGAAGAATGGAAGCTGGTAAGTAGTGAAGCTATAGAAGCAGAATTAAACCGAATGGTTAATCTTGACAAACTAGACAGGATTAGAAAATTATTACGGGTTGCTGAAAATACAATAATTTTAACCGATGAAATAGATAAACGTTCTCAAGAAATAGAAAAGTTAGGATTTGGTTTGTATGATTCTTTTCATATTGCTTGCGCTGAAACTGCTAAGGTAGATGTATTATTGACAACGGATGATAGATTGCTCAAGAAAGCAATTAAGTATAGCCATCTCTTAAAAGTAAAATTAGATAATCCTGTCACTTGGTTAATGAACACTTTTGTATTAAAAGGAAATAACAACAATGACACCAATTGAATTAAGACAAAAAGGCTATTATGCCTTAGTTAAGGAATTAGGGCAAGTTGATACAATTCGTTTTTTACAAGATGTAGGATGGGGTTTTGGTGATTATACTCAAGAACGTCAACAGTCTCTAAAAAATGTGACAAGATCTGATTTTTGGCAAGATATTCAAGAAATTAGAGCAAAACAAGACCTTGAAAATCAATGATTCTGTTGCAGCTAGCGAACGCGCCCCGCGTGACCTACGGTCAATCGCGTAGCGTGGCCTACGGCCAATCACACCGAAAGCATTACCTAGGAGTTCGATTTGCTATCAGCAACAGATAGTGAACGCATCCATTCATCCAAATCCTCGGGTTTCGTAAAGTCCAACAACGCCTCCCCCAAAGCTTCAAGCTGAGGGAGGGATAAGGCTTGAACCTGCACTCGCATGTCTGGGGACACTTCTAGAAATGCGACGCAATAGTTGGCGGAGGATGAGAGATTGTTTCCCTTCGTGACGGCCTTCATCCTTAATGTCTTGATAAATTACAGACTGCTGCATGATATCTGTGCGTAAAATCTGGTTAATGAAGTCCCTCTTTAAGAATAGCCCTGCTAGAATCCCAGCGCACGCAGCCACATTGCTCTGTATCCTAATTTCTGGAATCGTCTCAACTCTTGCAGCCACCTGACGTAAGGTTTGAGCAGCATCGGGGGTTTGTGTCAGTACAGCCAAGGGCAATAACCCCGTCGATTCCAGAAACAGCTGAGTTGGTTGTTCCCATAGCCGAATGACCTCGAATTCGTGACGAGTACCAGGAATCTCAAACGCTGTCTGATAAACAAGTTCAGAAGTTGAACGGGTCAAGTAAATGACCACTTGGCGCATCTGCTTATTGGGAAAACGGCGGAAAACTCTCAGGCGGTAATCTGCCATTCAGCAAGCCCATAGTTGAGTCAGGTTGAGTCTGAAACTCGACGTGAAGCACGAAATCATCAGAATTCAGCAAAATCAAGGCATCCGCTCGAAGATGAAGACTTGTACTACCGCTTGATGCAAGAAGTGTTTGTCTACTTGGGACAAAATCGCTGGCGACATGGTTGGCAAGCGGTAGTATTTTGGGCTAAGCGCAGCTTGGATACAGGGATTCCGAGATGTTACGATGGCGAAGTCCAAACAGGATATCTGCGCTCACAAAACCCTCGATGAAACTCCAGACACCTCAGACTCAATCGGATTGGGACTGATACGCCTGGTAGTGGAACCAGAGACCAATGTCCAACACAGAGTACAGCAACTAGAAAGATGTGCGAGGGCTCTACCAGTAGCACAGCAGAGAAATGCGATAGAATTAGTAGAACAAGCCTTAGTGTATAAATTTCCTGAACGTCCTTGGAGGGAATTGGAAGCGATGTTTGGACTTACTGAATGGAAACAGACCAGATTTTATCGGGAAGTTAAGGCTGAAGGTCACCAAGAAGGTCATCAAGAAGGTCATCAAGAAGGTCATCAAGAAGGTCGCATCACTGAGGCACAGATTTTGGTCATGCGTCTGCTGAAAAAACGATTCCCAGAAATGACCGAGGAAATAAACAACTTAGTTCAAGGTTTGTCTTTGTCAAATTTGGAAGGGTTAACAGATATTATTTTTGAGTTAAAAAGTTGGGAAGATTTCTTGAGTTGGTTGTCACGGGTAGACCAATAATGCTCACATGGAGTTGATACCACTCATACTCTAGAAATGCTGTGAAAAAAACTCCCAACTTTACAATGCCTTGAACACTTGGTGAGGTCAAGTCTGCCCTTGGAGCCATCAGGGCCATCTGACGACTTGCCTGTGAAAGCGTTGTGATTGGTTCCATACGGGGGCATTGAACCCCCGGGTGGAACCGCGCATTCCTCTCACACCAAATCAAAGATTATGGTGTGAGGCTCCTGCTAAACTAGCTGATCTTCCCTATCTCCGAAATAAGTGAAGCGTGTTGATCAAGCTCAAGGGTGAAGCTCAAAGGTAAGCTTCGGTTTAAGAACCCATTTGGGCAGCAACTTCTTCAGCAAAGTTGCTTTCTTCCTTTTCTATACCTTCACCCAAGACATAGCGAGTGAAGCGACGCACTTGGATGTTTTCACCCAACTGGGCAACACATTGCTTGACTAATTCTTCCACTGTGATGCTTTGATCACGAATGTAAGGTTGATCCATCAACGAGAGTTCTTTAAGGCGTTTTTCAATCCTACCCTGAACAATTTTCTCTTTGATGTTTTCTGGCTTTTTGCCTAGGTCATCCCTACCCATTTCAATGTCTTTTTCTTTTTGAACAATCTCTTGAGGGATGTCATCGACCTTCACGTATTCAACGTTAGGGCAAGCTGCTACTTGCATGGCGACGTTCTTGACTAGGGCTTGGAACTCGTCGCGGCGGGCAACAAAATCGGTCTCGCAGTTAATTTCTACGAGTACACCGACTCGACCACCAGTGTGGATGTAGCTGCCGATAATTCCTTCTGCTGCCACACGACCGGATTTTTTCTCAGCTGAGGTAATGCCTTTTTTCCGCAGCCATTCCATAGCTTTGGTCATGTCTCCGTCGCTTTCTACGAGAGCTTTTTTGCAATCCATCATGCCAGCGCCGGTTTTTTCCCGTAGCTCTTTGACAAGTTTTGCTGTAATTTCCGCCATGTTGTTTTTGTTCCTACTGTTAGTGAAACTGATTACACCGTGATATCTTCCCACACTACTCGATCCGTGAGTATGGGCTTACCAGCCCACGCTGAAAGCTAGTTGATTTTTATCAAAGGGTAAATTCAGCGTGGGGCTTCAAGTTCGAAGATAACTAACTATTCTTCCTCAGTCTCCTGGTTATCTCCTTGATCTACGGATTCAATTTGCTCACTTTGTTCAGTCTCTTGAATTTCTTCCTCGTCTGGAAACTCCTCTAATCCCTCTTCAAATTCTTCGTATTCGTATTCCTCTGCGGTGTCTAGCTCACCATGACGGCCTTCGTAAATGGCATCAGCCAGTTTACCTATGATTAGCTTAATCGACCGGATCGCATCGTCATTAGCTGGAATCGGAATATCGGCTAAATCAGGGTCGCAGTTTGTATCTAATAGTGATACAATCGGTAGACTTAGCTTTTCACATTCCAAAATAGCGTTGTACTCACGCTTTTGGTCTATGATTATGACTATGTCGGGAACCTTACGCATCATTTTGATGCCACCTAGATACTTCTGAAGCTTGCCTAGTTCCCGACGCAGCATAGAGCCTTCTTTTTTTGGCAGTAAGTCAAGGGCACCACTGGTTTCCCGACGCTCTAAATCTTTCAGTCGCTCCACCCTGGTCTTAATTGTTTCCCAGTTGGTGAGCATACCACCTAGCCAGCGCTGGTTAACATAGTAGGCACCACAACGGCTTGCCTCTTGGGCAATAATTCCAGCAGCTTGGCGCTTAGTACCTACAAACAGAAATCTCTTGCCCTGTTCTGATGAGGTCCGGATATAGTGATAAGCATCCTCCATCAGCTGAGCTGTCTGTACCAAGTCAATGATGTGGACACCATTGCGAGCAGTGTAAATGTAAGGATCCATCTTGGGGTTCCATCGGCGAGTCTGGTGACCAAAGTGAACCCCTGACTCTAGCATTTCAGCTAAAGAAACTACAGGCATAATTTTTCAACTCCTAATTCGGGTTTAACCTCCATCCAGGTGGATTTCCCTTTAGAAACACCCGAAACCCTGGATGTGCGATGTTTATAAAACCCTTTTAGGGTAACACATTCTGAATCCCTAATGGCAAAGGGATTAGATGGATGAATTTTCTTACAAAAACATTAAAATTGTTAATTGGTAAGCTATCAGCTATCAGCTATCAGCTATCAGCTATCAGCTATCAGCTATCAGCTATCAGCTATCAGCTTACGCGCACGCTACACCGAACAGCGATCAGCCATTGGCCGTAGGCCAGGCTACTTGAGGTGCTTTTGAATAAAATAAGCACCTCAAGCAGCGTGAGCTTTAGCTCACGGCTGTTCCCTTAGCGTGGCCAACGGCTGACCGCTGACCGCTGACCGCTGACCGCTGACCGCTGACCGCTTACCCTACTACTACACGGGGTAGTCGGTGCTTAAAACCACAAATAATTTCCCAGGAAATGGTGCCTAAAGCCATAGCCCAGTCATCTGCTGAGATTTGCTCTTCCCCATCCTGTCCAATTAAGGTAACAATTTCCCCAACTTGTATATTAGGAATATCACTAACATCGAGCATGAGCTGATCCATTGTAATTGCGCCAATCTGAGGAACTTGCTGCCCTTGGATGATGACATTGATGCGATTGGAAAGATTTCGGGGAACACCGTCAGCATAGCCAATACCGACTACTGCTAGACGCATCTGTCGATTTGAAATAAATTGATGGCCATAGCTGATACCAGTTCCAGGCGGAATAGTTTTAATTTGGGTGATCCGGGCTTTTACCTGCATCACTGGCTTGAGGTGAATAACATTTTGAAGATGCTCTGCTGGGTAGAGACCATAGACGGCTAATCCTACACGCACCCAATCGTAGTGCAATGCTGAGTCGGTTAAGGTAGCAGCGGAATTGGCCAAGTGTAATCGGGGTGGAGTTATGCCACCAGCCTTTAATTGTGCGATCGCGTTTTTAAACCTTTCATGCTGCTGTCTCATCACTGTGGGGTCAGGACTATCAGCAGTAGCTAGATGGGAATAGACACTAGCTATTTCCAAGTTAGGTAATTGTTGGACTAGGCGTACAAACTCGATAGCATCTTGCCAAGGCATTCCCAACCGGGACATTCCTGTATCTAGTTTCAGATGCACTGGCAGGGTTTGGTTTAGACCACTCAAGGTTTCCGAAAACACTAACGCTTGTTGAGGATTACACAAAGTTGGTTCCAATTGCCAGTGAGCGATCGCTTTGACTTGTTCTGGGGTATTAGTCGCTCCCAACAAGAGTATAGTGGCCTTAATTCCCCCTTGCCTGAGTTGAATGCCCTCTGAGACAGTAGCAACACATAACCCCCCAGCACCAGCTTCTATAGCTGTGCGGGCAACGGTTAGAGCACCATGGCCATAGGCATCGGCTTTCACTACTGCCATTAGTTGGGTAGTATGGCGCAACAGCTGCTGTATTTGCCGTAAATTTTGATACAAAGCAACTTGATCAATTTCCGCCCAGGCTCTTTGGCGTAATCCAGGATAGAACGGGTCAGTTAGACAGTCAGTATTATCCCCTAGGATTTGTGTGACAGATTCGGACTGTAATGGTGTTATACCAATCCTCTGCTGAAGCTCTCCCATCGGAATTCACTCCTCAATTACTCACACATTACACACACATTACACACTATAGGCCGAATGGCGCTTTGAAAAGTTGCGGTGAGATGTCACAATGTTGCACGGGGCTAGTAGTTCAATATAGTTGGCATTGAACGGCACCCTGCTCAGGATAATCTGATCGGTTGGCTATTCTACCTACCTAAAAAATCCTGAACTATGGGATTTATTTAGGTAAGTATTACAGCAGCTATTAGGATGTCTTAAGCACTAAAGATGAGATAACCCACATCTGCTGTTTTTTTGAAACATATAGTTCATGGATTTATCAAAGATTCCTGCTCAACCTAAACCAGGTCTGATCAACGTTTTAATTGAAATTCCCGCAGGTAGTAAAAATAAGTATGAGTTTGACAAGGATCTAGAAGCCTTTGCCCTTGACCGGGTACTTTATGCATC
>NZ_JAAHHX010000126.1:0-8044 GCF_010672065.1 Moorena sp. SIO4A1
GGATACCATCGATGTCCACAGGAGGAGCAGCGATGAATGCAATGATGAAGCAGGTGGTAGCAGCTAGCAGGGTTGGGATCATTAATACACCAAACCAACCTACATAGAGGCGGTTGTTGGTGGAGGTGACCCAATTGCAGAACTGAGACCACACAGAGGTGTTGCTCTGCTGTAATACAGTAGTCATGTTCTTATGATTACGGGTATGAATATGAACTTTTCGAGGTTCGTCCGGCTTGTGTGCGCCTTCATGTATTTATATTAAGCAATCTCTAAAGTTTTGTAAAGGGTTTTGCGAGTAATTTCACCTCAGGTTATTAAATAATGTAAATAAGTAAAACTTATATTAAATAAGTATTGACTTTATATTGTTATTGTGGTAAAGGAGTGGTTGAGAAAATTTTGGCGTTGCTGAATCTTTGAATGAATATTCGTAGAGTGGGCATCCTGCCCGCCCCAAAATATATTGAAACTGGCAAGATGCCAGTTCTACCAAGATGCCAGTTCTACCAAGATGCCAGTTCTACACAAGATGCCAGTTCTACACAAGATGCCAGTTCCACGCCTGATGCCTATTCCACAGGTGCGACATCTTTGAATGAATATTGGTAGAGTGGGCATCCTGCCCGCCCCAAAATATATTGAAACTGGCAAGATGCCAGTTCTACACAAGATGCCAGTTCTACACAAGATGCCAGTTCTACACAAGATGCCAGTTCCACGCCTGATGCCTATTCCACAGGTGCGACATCTTTGAATGAATATTCGTAGAGTGGGCATCCTGCCCGCCCCAAAATATATTGAAACTGGCAAGATGCCAGTTCTACACAAGATGCCAGTTCTACCAAGATGCCAGTTCTACACAAGATGCCAGTTCTACCAAGATGCCAGTTCCACAGGTGCGACCCAAGGCCGGGTTCCCCGGCCTAGGAGGCGCGCACCTAATCACTCTTAAAATCATTCCATTATTAAGCAACGCCAAAATTTTGGTGTAGGTCAGTAGACTAGGAAACGCGATGTTCCTTTGGAACCGCTTCGCGATTGACCTTGGCCAAAAGGCCACGCGCTTCGCAGCAAAGCGGGACGAAGTCCATCGCGTTTGGTCACGCGGGGCGCGTTCGCAATTCTCATACTGATCAGGTACACAGGATTTTTTACCACTCCACCTATGCCCATTTACCTATCTCCCGATTCCCAACTCCCGACTCCCGACTCCCTAAAACCCAGAACGAAAGTAACTCACCCAATTGAGAACTGCTATATATTGATCTATTTATTTATACTTTCTTAACATCCTGGATTGTTGACGGATCCAAAGCGCCCTGTTCTCCTTTCACCGTAACTGTCCCATTTGAAATTGGTGTACTTAGGTTTATTAGATTACATTAGTTGAGTTATGGATCTAGTTAAATCGGAAAGCGTCAATGTATCAAATTCTACCGAAGTTCCTCAAAAAATCTACTATGTTCAATTAATTATGATGAAACCTCATACACCTTAAACAAATCATGCGGATTGAGCAGTTGCAGGCATTTCTGGCAGTCACCCAGACAGGTAATTTTGGACAAGCGGCACAAAAATGCGGCGTAACACAATCGACTATCAGTAGACAAATTCAGTCTCTGGAAAGCTATCTGGGTATGCCACTGTTTCATCGCACTGCTCACGCCAAGTTGACTCTTGCAGGGGAACAGCTGTTACCCCGTGCTCGTAAAATCTGTCAAGAGTGGCAAACTGCTACCCAAGAATTAGCAGATTTGATCGCAGGGAAGCAGCCAGAATTGTGTGTAGCGGCAATCCAATCAGTCTGCGCTCACTACTTGCCACCGATCTTAAGGCAATTTTGTCAGGCCTATCCTCAAGTGCAGTTACGAGTGACGGCCCTCGGAAGCGATCGCTCTTTGAAGGTACTGCGAGATGGTCTAGTGGATGTAGCAATTGTGATGAACAATCGCTTTTTGACCACTAGTTCAGAGATGGTAGTTGAGGTACTCTACGAAGAGCCCATCGAAGTCCTGATGGCATCAGACCATCCCTTAGTCAACTATCAACCAGTGCCCTGGTCAGAACTGATTAAATACCCACAAGCAGTCTTTAAAAGTGGCTACGGGATGCAACGTTTAGTACAACAGCAGTTTTCCCGCCTAGGGGCTAATTTGCGGGCAGTTATGGAGTTAAATACCCTAGAAGCATTCCAAGGAGTAGTGCGCCAAGGAGAATTGATTGCCCTATTGCCCAAATCAGCCCTGATCAATGTACAGGAAGACTCTACTCTGGCTGTGCGTACCCTAGAAAAACTACCAGAATCCGTGGCTAGCTCCAACAAACTAGTTGGTAACCTCTCGGCCTTGGATTCCAAGTGGACTCGTCAAGTGGTCTTAGTCACGACTCGCGATCGCTTAGACATTCCACCAATTCAGCATTTTTGTCAACTGGTGCGTCAGCTGGACATGCCAACAGTTCAGGCTTGGAACCTCCAGCTGCCAGCCCTTGCTCAAGCTTGATCACTGTTTCCAGCTTTGGACTAATCGCCAATGAGTAATGCCTTCAGGGAATTATTAAAGAAAGTGGGCAGTGGTGTACACACTGGGAAAGCCTTAACTCGTGAGGAAGCCACCACTGCAACCCGCCTCATGTTGACACAAGAGGCTACACCAGCGCAAATTGGAGCATTTATGATTGCCCACCGCATCAAACGACCGACCAGTGAAGAACTGGCAGGAATGTTGGATGCTTATGACCAACTTGGACCAAGGTTACACCCCTGGGACATCAACCATGGGCAAGATGCCTCTCGGTCACTTTCTTCTTCTCCATCCCTGGGGATTACAGTGTTAGGAACACCCTATGATGGACGAAACCGTACTGCACCAGTCACACCCCTGACCGCCTTAGTCTTAGCTACTGCTGGGGTACCTGTGGTCATGCATGGGGGAGATTGTATGCCCACTAAGTATGGAGTCCCCTTGATTGAGATTTGGCAGGGATTGGGAATGGATTTCTCCCAACTTTCTATGCCCCAGGTGCAACAAGTATTGGAGACAACTGGCTTAGGATTTATCTATTTACCCCAGCATTTTCCCCAAGCTGATCAGTTAGTTTCCTACCGCGACCAAATCGGTAAACGTCCACCGATAGCAACCATGGAACTCCTGTGGTCTGCCTATAGAGGAGAGACTCATCATGTTGCCGGGTATGTTCATCCACCTACAGAAATCCTATTTAGACAGACATCTCAGCTGCGTCTGGTCAAGAATTTTACCTTTGTCAAAGGCTTAGAGGGTAGCTGTGACCTCCCACGCGATCGCACTGCCATCATAGCCATTAGTCAAGCATCAGCCAGTCAAGGGTTTGAGCGTTTGCTACTCCATCCGAGTGAATACGGTTTGGCTGGCAAGGAGTTACCGTTTGAGTCAACCACTACACTGCTGGCACACTACCAGGAAATCCTAAAGGGTAAATCCAACCCATTGATGCCAGCCGCTATCTGGAATGGTGGGTTTTATCTGTGGCGTTGTGGTGTTTGCCCAGATTTTAGAGCAGGTCTGGCCAAGGCTGAAGATTTATTCACCAGTGGTAATGTGGCTCAAAAATTTAACGAAATTGTTGATTACTTGCACAAGGTTAAATAAATAGAAGGTAAGTATTCAGCTATCAGCTATCAGCTATCAGCATATGCGCGAAGCGCACGCTACGCGAACAGCTAATCAGTCACAGGCTAGAAGCCTGTGCCACGGTACTTGATGTGCTTATGAGCATAGGGCAAGCTACACCGAACAGCTTTTGAATAAAATCGGTAAGCATTGGAATAATGCTGCAGTGTTGTCACAGGGCTTGTGGCCTGTGCCATAAAGCTGACTGCTGACTGCTGAGTGCTGTTCGCGCAGCGTGCGCTTCGCGCATATGCTTACAATACTCAACCAAATTACTGAACCAAGGTTCTCGCCGGAGGTGGCGCAAAGGTCGGAGACAATTGGGAGGGATATTGATCAACAGAAATACAAGTGTTTAGAGCCTTGTCAGGGCTAGCGACATTGGCACTATTCAAGCCAATAACACATTCAGAAAATTGCTCTGGCAGGAGGCTACGACGACAGTGATCCAGCACTGAGTTAGCATTTATGTTTTCAATCTGATTGTCAATATCAACCACACAGCTAGCCAATTCCAAAGGTCGTCGGACTCGTGTACAAGCACCTAAGGCTTTTTGGCCTACTAATGAGGTCAGTACCTTAATTTTCAGTACACATAAAGATAAATCCTCAGGTTGTAGTGCCTCTGAACAAGCTTGTGATGCGATTTCTGAAGTTATATTGGCCGCTTTAAGATCTTTGGCACACAAACTAAATCCATTCCCAGCAGTGGCAGAACCATTAGGAATCCCTAGGGTTACTAGGCCAGCGATTGCCAACTGAGTAGTACAAAATTTCAATAAAGATGTATGTCTAAACCTACTTTGCTGCTTCATAACTAGTCTTAGTCGATAAAATTTTATAAGCTATAAATTATAAGCTATCAATTATAAACAATCAAGGTATTGATTATGTTAGACGTTGATTAGGGTTCCGTGGTAAATCCATCACTAACTACCAATCAACTTAGGTCGTTTTTAACAACTTGCTATGATAGTCGATATTTTGAACCCCTAATCTGACAATTAGTCATTCTTTGTAAGCTATCCCTTAGGGATATCTAATCTGTTTATACCTATGCTTATGCGATTCTACCAATTTTTAAGTCAAACAGTTCGCTCACTTTACTCTAATAAGCAGGTGACTATGATCCTAATGCTAATGGCATTGTGTGTCAGCTGCTCCCCAAAAGAATCCCCTGACCTTGAGTTAGAACTCAGTGTAAAACCGGCCAGTCGTCCTGGTGCGTATACTGTATCCGGTAGTAGTAATCTACCTAACCAAAGTCAAATTGCTGTGGCTGCTATTCGCTATTTGCGTCCGACACAACAGCCTTTATTTGGTTCTAACCCCCTAGGCACCTATTCCATTTTGGATCGCCAAGTTGTTGAGGTAGACGAGCAGGGTCAATGGGAAGCTAGGCTTAACCTATGGGAGGTGGCACCAGATGGTCGCCTTCAGGAAGCTTGGCAAATCAATCAATTACAAGGACGATTCTCGGTTAGCCCCAATAATAGTGTCTCTTTCTTAGCTACCTATGAGCCCTATGGTCACCTAGGAAGGGCTGAAGAGCAACAGCCGCAGATTCCAGAGATGGAAGGTGACCTCGTCCGATTTAATAATGATGGTCAACCTTACGTAAAGGCAAGTTACACTCTACCGATAGCGCTACCTAGTGGCAGGAAATCAGTACCTAGCATTAGGGCAGCAGAACGCAATGGTGGCTGGGGAAACCGCTCAGAACTTAGACCCCAAAGATCGGTTAGTGGTAGTATTAGCCCACAAACCAATTTAAAAAATCAAAGCGATACTCCACTCTCGCCGTCAGAGTTTTTCCGATAAGACAAAACCTTTATCTTGGTTCATAGTTCATGGTCATGGTTCATGGTTGGTTACTATCAAGCCTGAACCATGAATAATATTAATAATAATACTAATTATAATACTCAGCAACACTGTGCAAGGTCTTAACCGACATACCCTAACAGTTTTATTTAATGAGCGCTATGATCGCGTTTTGTTGGCGCTTTTTGTGAACAGGATCAATGTGATATCAATTGTAACAATCCAGTAATTAGCTAATCCCAAATTAATCTATGGATAAATTGAGGTTATAATTGTGAATTTGGAAGGCAAAAATGGTCAACTAAATTCAGCAATTTTGACTAATTGCCAACAGTCAACTATCTATACATAACTATCTGGAGGAAATTCCAGTAGATGCTTTTTAGCTTATGGTTCGATAACAATGCACCCTAATCGTCTAACAACTTGTCTTAAACCTTCCTAACCCTTTACAGACCAGGACTTAACAAGTTGTTTGGATGCTCGATTGGCTACAGGTACCTCAATCCGTCGACTTTTCTGTGTGCCATCAAGGGCAGATTGTAAAGAAGCCATCTGAGTCATAATTGTTTGAAGTTGAGTGTTGAGTTGATCCAGCTGCTCGGGTTTTGGTGAACTCACCTGGATAGGTTGGGTGACTACAGGTTTTGTGCGCACAAAACCTAGAAACGTTTGTGCTGAGGCAAACTTCTGGGTTACATCCTCTACAGACCTTGTAGGGGTTGTTATGGAGGGCTCTTCAACAAAATTCGAGCTAGTCACTATAGTTTCAAAGACTGGCTGGAATTCAATGCTGTTATCCTGAGTTTCCGTAACCTTTTCTATAACTTTGTCGGTAACTTTGTCGGTAACTTTTTCCGGAAGGTTTTCTATAACTTTGTCGGTAACTTTGTCGGTAACTTTTTCCGGAAGGTTTTCTATAACTTTGTCGGTAACTTTGTCGGTAACTTTTTCCGGAAGGTTTTCTGTAACTGTTTTCGGGGTTTCTCCCTTATCTATAAAATCACTGAGTCCAGAAGCTTCCAAACTCGACAGAGAAAGCTTAAGGTCTTCTAATTCTTTTTCTTTTGCCTGGATATCCCCAGATAGAGTCGAAACTTTGTCCTGAGTTTGAGAAAATTTATGGGCGGAGTGTTGCCACCCTGAAATTGCCAAACTGGCTACACCGACTCCCAAACTTAAGGCTCCAACCAAGCCTAGGTAAGGGGGAGCAAGATCCTTAATTTCACCATCCATCCACTGTTCTCCCTGAATGCGAATGGATACTGGTTGTGAGCCAAAAATTGCTACTGGTAAGGACAGTACTGACAATACCGCTGCTGCAAGAAGAACGGGTTTAAAAAGGAATTTATTCAGAGGAGAGCCTGACATGTTGTATAGTTAACTGTTAAAACTACTCGTGTTACTATTTACCTCAAGGGCTGTTAGAGAAATTCCGCATGGTACGGTTTTTTCACTCTGGTTAGCATCTTGGCGTTTAAGCAGTGACTAGGAGAAACTACATGCTTTGAGTACCTGCTGCACTTTTTGCTTCTTCTAAAGTTAACCATGTCTATCAGCAATTTTCTGTAAATTACTTATGAATCGTCCCACCAGATTGTAAATTTTATGTGAAGTCTTTATAAACGTTAGCTTAGATAGGCCATTTTTCCAGCCAAAATGGCGGCAATCAGCAGCCAAAACCTGATTTATCCCAACTTCTCCAGATGAAACTGCTCTAATTGGCCAAAAAGCCTGCTGAAGCTGGCTGTTCTAGGTAGCTCCTAGTGGGAAAGTCTATAGCTAGGATCGGGCACCTGTAGGGGAAAATCACTGGCGTTGCTTAATAATGGAATGATTTTAAGAGTTTTGTGGAATGGGCATCTTGGTGGCACGGGCATCTTGGTGGCACGGGCATCTTGCCCGTTACAATTACCAAGCGGGCAGGATGCCCACCCTACTTATATTCATTCTAAGATTCAGCAACGCCAAATCAATAATACCGATACTTTTTAGCTACCAAAATCTACCAAAGTATACTTTAGCCCGCCAATGCAAGCTGATTTTTCAGCCAGGGTGTATCTACCAAAGCTCTCAGGAATATCCCACGAGCGCCATTGATGTCACGATCCATTACTTGACCATCAATTTTCGACTTAATAGTCTTGCTGCCGCCAATGTTAACTATCTCGCCCGTCCAACTAACCGTTTTGCTGGTATAAGCTTCGCAGACATCAACAACAATCTTTCCGGTCTCAGATACTTTTTGTTTGAGAAACTCTTTGAACCGATAATGGGCAAAAGAAAGCATATTGCGAACCGTTTTAGATCTAAGTTTTCGGTTGCGCTTCTTGGACATCTGAGACGTCTCAAAGGTAGGGAGCAATATTACATCAAAGTTGTCAACCAGGAATCTAGCCGCCTTGTGATGTAGTTCATTTACTAGGCTCTGAATTCTGAGCACCATCCTTCTGGCGGCTTTTCTCATTCGGTATTTTTGTTTTCCCTTAGCCTTACTGATCTTTGAAATCAGATTATCTAAGTGTTGACATAGACGCTGAATCCCAGAAAAGTCACCATGTCCTATT
>NZ_JAAHHX010000127.1:0-7434 GCF_010672065.1 Moorena sp. SIO4A1
TCAGAAGTCAGAAGTCAGAAGTCAGAAGTCAGAAGTCAGAAGTCAGAAGTCAGAAGTCAGAAGTCAGAAGTCAGAAGTCAGAAGTCAGAAGTCAGAAGTCAGAAGTCAGAAGTCAGAAGTCAGAAGTAACCTATGACTAAGTTTGCTGAGTTTAGGAATGTCAAACATCTGAATGGGTAGTGCTATAAAACCTCCTTTCCATATAGTGCTGAGTAAGACTTGTGACTGTTCACAACTAGAGAGGTTACAGTTGATAGGTTACAGTAATAGAGTTCCCGGAGAATCTGGTCTGATGAACAGCAGGATGTCTAATATCCTCAGGACTTACTTAGAATTGCTTGAATTACATGGAAAATGAACCATTACAGGCAAATACAACACCCTTTTTCCATTTGTCCGTATTGAGTCAGGAATTAATTGAGGGACTAGCGATCTGTCCGGGTGGTCATTACTTAGATGCCACTGTGGGTGGTGGTGGACACACTGAGTTAATTTTAGCAGCAGCACCGGATGTGGAGGTTACAGCTATTGACCGGGATGCTAATGCGATCGCAGCCGCCAAGACCAGGTTAGCCAGTTATGGCGGAAGAGTTCACTTCTGGCAGGGAAATTTTGCCGAATATCAGTCTAATGATAGGGTATTTGATGGTATTATTGCGGATTTAGGCGTCAGTTCAGCTCAGCTAGATTTACCAGAGCGAGGCTTTAGTTTTCGCCATACTGCTGAGTTAGATATGCGGATGGACCAAAGCCAGTCTCTGACGGCAAAGGATGTTATTAATCATTGGGGTGAGGTACGGCTAGCGGATGCTTTTTATAAGTATGGGGAAGAACGGTTATCCCGGCGGATGGCACGCCGGATTGTTGAGAAGCGTCCGTTTCAAACAACCACTGAATTAGCGAATGCGATCGCATCTTGTGTTCCCCCGAAATACCGCTATGGCAGAATTCACCCAGCGACTCGGGTGTTTCAAGCCCTACGGATTGTCGTCAACCAGGAACTTGATAGCCTCGAAACCTTCCTCGACATTGCCCCCCATTGGCTGAAACCAGGAGGAAGACTTGGAATTATCAGTTTTCACAGCTTGGAAGACCGGATTGTTAAGCACAAATTCCGGGAGTTGTCAAAGAATTGCTCACTATTGCGAGTGCTAAGCAAAAAGCCAACTGTAGCACAAGCTGAAGAAATCCAGCTTAACCCTCGTGCTCGTTCAGCAAAACTCAGATTCGCAGAGCGACGAGACTTGAGCATTCAAGAGTGATCCACTCAGCCCTCTAGTCTCGGGATGGGGCAGGTGCTAACAGTCCAGCCAAGGAACCCAAAGAACCAGTGCCAATCCCCACCAGGATATCAGGAACATCCTTACCCGCCACAGCTAGTCCGATGGCACCTGTAACAGTTACCAGCATGGTACCGCCCAAGGCACTGACCACAATCCGGTAAATCCAACGGTCTGTTTCTAGAGGTGGACCAAGCCTACGGATGGTTTCCACTGGGTCTCTCTTGATTTCTTCCGCAAGTTCTGGATCTTTAGATACCCGTTCTACTAGTTCATTCATTGATTTAACTGGTTTCATGATAGTGAGCTTTTTGTGAATCTAAAACTTAATACAGCTTGATTGGTCTCATTTCCTGATGTTTAGGGATTAGACTTCGCGGCAGTTGTGGGGAATCGGGCATCGGGAATCGGGAATCGGGAATCGGGAATTGGGAATCGGGAATCGGGGAAAACAATTGAGGCAAACAGTATGATAGAAGCGATCCAGCGACCTAGTGTTGTCACCCGATTACACCATCTTTGAACTCTCTCCAGTTAAACTACTACTGATACTAAAGATCTGGCACGAGTACAAAAAAACTTAATAACGGACGTGATAACAATCAATTTCAGTACTGAAAGCGTCAAATCTTATCACTACTCCCTACTCCCTACTCCCGTCTTGATGCAGTCGCTCATGGGGGAAACCCCCAAGACCGCGCTGCATCGCTACTCCCTACTCCCTACTCCCTACTCCCTACTCCCTATTCCCTTCCCTCTATGACTGATTTACTGGAAAACCTCTACAATGCCTTTGACCCCTCCCAACCGTTACCCGCAGGAGACCCGGTTTATGTCGATTGTCGGGAAGTGCGGGGGGATGGAGAGATCCAGGTGGATTTAGGGAAAGAGATGTTGCTTTCTAAGCGAGAGACCTATCATTTATATGGAGGTCATCGGGGGGCAGGAAAATCTACAGAATTGTTCCGATTGAAGCAATATTTGGAACAAAATAACTTCTATGTGGTGTATTTTGCCGCAGATGAAGAAGATGTGGACTCCGAAGATACTCAATATACCGATATTCTGCTCGCCTGTACTCGCCATTTGCTCGAAGACCTCAAGGACAGTGCTAATCCCAAGCCGTTGCTGAACTGGCTGGAAAGCCGCTGGCAAGAGTTGAAAGATTTGGCCTTGACTGAATTAGCATTTGATGGACTAAGTGTAGAAGCAAAAATTTCTCAGTATGGCAAGCTAACGGCTAATTTAAGAGCTGTACCAACCTTGCGTCAACAGATTCGACAGAAAATTAATCCCCACACGGTTACTCTCCTAAAGGCTTTGAATCAGTTTATTACAGAAGCCAAACAGAACTTACCAGCTGGATGTACTAAATTAGCAGTGATTGCGGATAATTTAGACCGGATTGTCCCAGTTATCCAAGAGAGTAACCAAACTAATCATGAAGAAATTTTTTTAGACCGTAGTGAACAATTAACGGGATTAAAGTGCCATATTATCTACACAGTTCCGATTTCAATGCTGTACTCCAAGCGAGCTAATGATTTGCGAGAAATCTATGGTGATGCCCAGGTGTTACCGATGATTATGGTACGAACTAAAGAGGGTAACCTCTATCAGCCTGGATTCAATAAAGTTAAAGAAGTGATTAGCAAGCGAGTCGGTCAATTTGCTCCCACTCGCTCCCTAGAAACTGACATATTTGAAAGTCCAGAAGCCTTAGAGCGCTTGTGTCTTATGAGTGGAGGTCATGTGCGGAATTTGCTATTATTAATCCAAACCGCCATTGCTCGCACCGAAACCTTACCCATTTCCCTCAGAGCAGTGCAACGATCCATTACTGATGCACGAGATACCTATCGCCGAACGGTTCAGGATGGACAATGGTCGGTTTTAGCTGATGTTTACCGCTCCAAGCAGATACACAATAATAACCAGTATCGTCAGTTATTATTTAATCGCTGTTTGTTAGAGTATCAATACTTCGATGACGAAGGAGAAAGACAGTGTTGGTACGATGTTCATCCCCTGATTAAAGGGATTCGGGAATTTAAAGACGCCTATGCTCAACTAGACTCACAGCAGTAAGGTAGCCAAAAGGCAGGTGAGTGCATCTGTGTATCTGGCGTTGCTGAATCAAGGAATGAATGCGCGATCATCTGGTTTTGTTAAAGCCCCCTAAATCCCCCAATTTTGGGGGACTTTGAGAGTTTTATCACTCCCAAAATTTGGCACAATCATACCCAAAATCAACAAGGGCACCTATCTCCCTATCTCCCTATCTCCCCACACTCTTCCCACTACTCCCTGCTCCGAAGTCCCTGCTCCGAAGTCCCTACTCCCTACTCCCTACTCCCTACTCCCTACTCCCTTACAACCAATGCTAAACCTTATAGATGCGGACGAGGATTTACCGCCAGCGAGTCCAGAAGAACAATACCAAGACTTACTCCGTGCCCTCCGAAGGCGCAGAGGTTTCGGATTATTATTTGTCCGTTGTTCTCCCGTAGAAGCAGAGAAGTTGGTTAAGCAGGTTAAGCAGGATTTATCTCAGAAAACAATAGAGATGTTGCGCTTCGAGGAACCGATTGATAATTTATACGGCATTGTTCAGGATATCCCCGACCGCAAGCAGATCAATTTTTTATTCATCCAAGGTCTAGAATATTCGTTTTATAAGTATGAAGAGACGAAACGTCAGCAGGGATGGGATAGCGAAGCAATTTATTCCTATAGTTGGAAAGGGGTTCCTCATATTTTAAATCATCTCAACCAACACAGAGAACGGTTTCGAGATGATTTTAAGATTTGTTTTGTATTTCTATTACGGCCATTTGTGCTGAATTACTTTATCCACCGTGCTCCCGACTTTTTTGACTGGCGTTCTGGTTTGTTTGACTTTCCTAGCAAATCAGAGGAGTGTCAACAAGAAGACTTTCAGCATCAGTCTTTGAATCCTGAAGAACGAAGTAAAAAAATTATTGCTATTGAACAACGCCTGGAAGCAAAGCATGAAACTCCTGAAGAGCAAGCCGATTTACTAGTTGAACTAGGCATCCTACTGGTTGCTGCCCAAGAGTATGAAGATGCGATCGCTAACTTTGACAAAGCTTTGGAAATTAAACCGGATGATCACCAAGCTTGGTACAGCCGGGGGGTTGCCCTATCGATATTAGGACGTTTGGAAGCAGGGATTGATTCCTTTGACCAAGCTGTCAAAATTAAACCCGATCACCACAAAGCTTGCTACAACCGGGGGATTGCCCTATTGGATTTAGGAAAAAACGAAGCAGCGATTGCATCCTATGACCAAGCTTTAAAAATTAAACATGATGACCACGAAGCTTGGTACAACCGGGGGAATGCTTTACAGAAATTAGGACAAAATAAAGCAGCGATTAAATCCTTTGATAAAGCTGTGAAAATTAAACATGATTACCACAAAGCTTGGAATAAACGGGGGATTGCTCTATCGGATTTAGGACGAAAAAAAGCAGCCATTAAATCCTTTGATAAAGCTTTGAAAATTAAACCCGATTACCACCTAGCTTGGTACAACCGGGGAGTTAACCTACAGAAATTAGGACAAAATGAAGCAGCGATTGAGTCCTATGATAAAGCTTTGAAAATTAAACCCGATTACCACGTAGCTTGGTATAACCGGGGGGTTACCTTATTGGCATTAGGACGAAATGAAGCAGCGATTAAATCCTATGATAAAGCTTTGAAAATTAAACCCGATTTTTACCAAGCTTGGAACAACCGGGGGATTGCCTTATGGAAATTAGGACAAAATGAAGCAGCGATTAAATCCTATGATAAAGCTTTGAAAATTAAACCCGATTTTTACCAAGCTTGGAACAACCGAGGGATTGCCCTACCGAAATTAGGAAGAAAGGAAGCAGCGATTGAGTCCTATGACCAAGCTGTGAAACTTAAACCCGATCACCACCAAGCTTGATACAACAAAGCCTGCTTTTATGCCTTACAAGGAAATATAGACTTAGCCCTTGATAACTTGCAACAGGCAATTACTCTCAATCCTGAAGAATATCGAGAGATGGCAAAAACTGACTCAGATTTTGACAGCATTCGCTCAGATCAGCGATTTCAGGGGTTGATTGATATCAAGTCGGGAGTCGGGAGTCCGGAGTCGGGAGTCGGGAGTCGGGAGTCGGAAGTCGGGAGTCGGAAGTAGGGAATAGGGAATCGGGAATAAAAACGTGTCTTAACCTTTACTTCGACTGCTATCAATAGACTTCTTGCAGAAGTCGGGAACAGGGAACAGGGAACAGGGAACAGTGGACAAGAATTGACGCAAACACTATTAGAAAAACACTTTTGCAAGAGGTCTAATTGAGGAAAAGACTATTGCTCCTGTGAAACACCACAATTACATCGCCATTATCAAATCCCTATTACCAATTAACAACTCTAACAATGGGTGTAGAGGAAGAATTGCTAATACCAATATTAAACTATACTCTTGCTCCCCATCTCCCCATCTCCCTATCTCCCTATCTCCCTATCTCCCCATCTCCCCATCTCCCCATCTCCCCATCTCCCCATCTCCCCACACCCGACGCTATCGCTTATTCCAATTGCCGTTCCGAGGGTGTTGTGGTGTCCAGCAACCGTTCAAAGGTACCAGAATTGACGATCAAATACAACAATCCAGCAAACACTAGAAGAGCTAGAAGCATGGAACAACCGCGCATATAGTTCTCCTCCTTTAATTGATGAGCACTATCAGCATTCCACAAGGTTGTCACCTTAGCGGACAGGCAATTACCGTCAAAGCAACAACCCTGCGGGGTTAAAAGCAACAGAGTTAAATAGGTTTAAACCTAATATTTTCCGCTACTGAATTAATTGTAATTAATTATGGTCATCAAATACCATTTTTGTATCAATTTTTCATTAACTGTGTAACGAAGTGTGAAAACCTAAGCATTCAGCCGTCAGCTATCAGCTAAAGGCCTTGGCCTATGGCCACGCTACGCGAATGGCCACGCTAGGCGAACAGCTATCAGTGTCGAAGTCTGTGCCAAGCTGTTCGGTGTAGCGTGCGCGTAGCACATATGCTTACATCTCAGTTCCCTGGCCTTTTGGCCTTTTGGCGACGCTACGCGAACGGCCACGCTACGCGAATGCCCAAGGGAGGAATTCATAGTCTTTGGCTTTGAGTCCGTTGAACTCGTCAGCCGAATAGCTTGTTTTAAGCTGATAGCTGATAGCACCTCAAGTAGCGTGGCCAACGGCCAACGGCTGACGGCTTACCTAAATACTTTGCCAAGAGGTATATTAGATAACAGATTTACTGTCTTGGTGACAGGATTTTTGACAAATCGATAATGATTTATATATTACCGGTTTCACAAAATACTTAATTTTAATAATTTATTAATTAAATCTTTACAGTATGGTAATTGGTGAAACCAGATAGGGCTAGAAAAGATAGTGTAACTAGTTAATCACTAACTAGTTAAAAATTCAATTGACAACATATAGTATAAAAAATCAGCAAGATGTCGTAAAAATTAGCAATTTTGAAAAGATAGGCTCGTTTTTAATTAAAATTTGAGTTAATTTAACTCGGCAATAAATCTAAGTGATAAACCAAAGCCGTTGATGGCATCAGGGTGCTGAGCATTTCATAGTTGTATTACTGTATTTCAGAGTGTATTTCGAGTAGTAAATGGAATTCCTTGAACTAATGAAGGGTGTTGCTCTAGAGCCAACTGACAATTCACTTAGCACTGACCTGAAGGATGCCAACTTAAGGGGTGCTGACTTAAGGGGTGCTGACTTAAGGGGTGCTGACTTAAGCAGAGCTGACCTAAGTGATGCCAATCTTAACGGTGCCCTGCTCAACGGAGCTGATTTGAGTCGTGCCTACCTCAGATGTGCAGATCTCAGTGATGCCAACCTGAGTAATGCCAACTTGATGGGTAGTTACCTCAGTCGTGCTGACCTCAGTCATGCTAACCTAGGTGGTGCCAACTTGAGTAATGCCAACCTAATTGGTAGTCCCGCAACTAAACCCCAATAAATAGGTATAAAACAGTATTTAACTGTATAAAACCGACATTGACATTTTGCTAGCGCTAGAGTACACTTAAGATGTAGGACACAGTCAGTTAACAATGCCAAG
>NZ_JAAHHX010000128.1:0-7319 GCF_010672065.1 Moorena sp. SIO4A1
AATCAACACCTCCAATGCTTCCCGTTCTGCCTCCCAAGAACCTGTCCGGTGAACGTTCGGTGAACTGTTCGGTGAACTGTTCGGTGAACTGTCCAGGGAGATAGTTTCCTGACTATCTTCGGTAAACCCTTCGGTTAATAATGCCTCAAAGTCTTCAAAGGTTCCACCCCTTTCCAAATGGTTGTGCAAGCGATCCAGCTCCTCAAGCTGTTTGCCGGACACAAAAGAGCGAGTTCCCTCTTTGTTGGCCTTGATATTCGCATGTTTTAGTCGCTCATAAAGGGCGGTGCGACCTATGCTATATCGGCTCTGTAAATCTTTGATGGGAAACTTGTCTATTTCTTGAACCATAACCGTTTGCTGGATGTTCGGTGAATGTTCACCGGATGTTCACCGGATGTTCACGCTCACAGTTTATATCACACTATCTTCGGTGGAAAGGCTTCATCAAGTAACCTAGTATTTCCCCCAAGACATGTCTGGGTTTTGGCGATTTCGATGCCCTCCTGTGGCCTGGTTCGGTTCCACCTGGGAAAGATTGATATGTCCTCGGGTTTTCGGCACAATCAAAAAAGCGATCGCTCAAGCGCGGAAGCTGAGGCTGTTAGCCACGCTTTGCGAACGCTTCCGGAGCGAAACGTTGACTTTGCCAAATTACACTCTTAACTGTCCGGCAAAAGAAGTCCCACATCTCTATGCGCAGCATGAGTGCTTAAAGTTACCGTAAGATAGTGGAGCTTTTATGGTTAGTCGGTTATGGGCAAAAGGGTTAAATCTTTTGTAATAAAGCTCCACTATCTAAGGTTTCGTCTCCAGGGATGAATTTTGCACAGAGTCTTTAGGATCCGGAAAACGAGCTATCAAACTTCTTAGTAATTCAGATGAAGTCATTCCTCTTCTATCAGCCTCTTGTTTTAGTTGCTGTTTTTCAAAACTGGTTAATCTGATCACGAATCTTTGATATTTCATTTTAGTGTTGACATTTGTTGTAACATACGTTATCCTAATAATAGGTCGAAAAACAGGAGATGGCAACAATGATATCAGCTTATCAGTACCGACTAAGGTTAACAAAAAAACAGGAAACAGAGGTCGAAAGGTGGTTGGATATGTTGCGCCACCAGTACAACTATTTACTTGCTGAAAGATTTAGTTGGTACGAGCAGAATCGTTGTTCCATTAACTCTTGTCCTTTGGTCTGTCATCTACCAGAATTAAAAAATAATCCCGACTACTTTTCACAGCAAAATTCTCTGCCTCAGTTGAAGAAAGACAGACCCTGGTACAAGGTGGTTCAGTCTCAAGTCCTACAGAACTGTGTCAAAAGAGTTGATTTAGCTTTTAAGCGTTTTCTAAAGGGCGATAGTAACGGAAAAAGAAGTGGGAAACCAAGGTTCAAAGGGAAAAATAGATATAAATCCTTCACATTTCCTTCTTTATCCAAAAACCCAATAAATGGAAACATTCTAACTCTCCCAAAATTTGGAAAAGTTAGAATGATCTACCATAGACCTATTCCAGAAGGGTTTAAGGTCAAAACAGCCACTATAACCCGAAAAGCTGATGGTTACTACGTCACACTGTCAATTCAAGATGATACCGTACCGGAGATTGTCCCAGTAGACAGTGTAACCAGCTCCGTCGGAATAGACATGGGACTCAAGTCGTTTCTAATAAAGTCTGATGGTTCAGAAGTTCCAATTCCTCAATACTACCGAAAGGCTCAGAAACGACTAAAGAAAATTCAAAAAGCTGTTAGCAGATCTAAGAAAGGTAGTAACAACAGGAAAAAAGTTGTCAACAAACTGGGGAAAGCTCACAAAAAAGTGGCTGATACCCGAAAAGATTTTCACTTTAAAACCGCAAAAGAGTTATTGGGCAATCACGATTTAATTGCCCATGAGAAGTTAAATATAAAGGGTTTAGCTAAGTCTAAAATGGCCAAGTCTGTTTTAGACGCTGGGTGGGGTCAATTTCTGTCTATCTTGTCAAACAAAGCCGAAAATGCTGGTTTGGTCACGGTTGCAGTAAATCCTCGCAATACCAGCCAAAACTGCTCCAATTGTGGAGCAAAAGTTCCAAAAAAACTAAAAGATCGCATCCATTCTTGTCCTCATTGTGGTTATGTGGCGGACAGGGATGTAAATGCAGCGATCAATATATTGAATTTGGCGGTGGGGCATCCCGTCACTAGTAAAGCTTACCGAGTAACCGAACCGTTGGGTGGTGTTGGTAAGAAGCCCACACTGTAATCTTTGATTCAGTGTGGGAGTATGTCACGTCATGTGGGTACGATTGGCTATAGGCCAGGCTACGCGAACGCTAAAAAAGTGAAAAAATCGGTCATGAAACAACTTAGATATAACATCCCTAAAGGCTACAAGCCATAAGACACTTGCTAATTTCCAATACTGCTTCTTCCCCTGCTCAATTACGAGCGGGGTTTGTTAATTTTTTGGAAGTAATCAAGCTAGGTCTTCTATAGATATCACCATGACTTGAGGGGGTTGGGATTTCTTTTTTAGTCTTGCCGGTAAGTCTTGTGAAATACTTGCCAATGACCTTGGCTGACTAAAAAATACCTTTTCTTTGTCTCCATCAATAATGCGCTTCAAGCTGTCAATCATTGTCGTGAGGTGCTCTTGAACTCTGATTCTGTCTTCTATTTTTTTGAGTAATATCAAAAACTTAAAATGAACCCCTGGAGTATCGTCTCTAAAATAATAGAGAGCGTAACCTGGTACTCTCAACTTCTTGGAAGCTCTGATCTTAAAGTCTGAGACCCACTTAAGTCCTTCCGTACTTTCTGGAACACCTGGAATATTCCTACTCTCGTCAATAATGCGCTGTAAATTGTCTTTAGACACAATCCTTGGATTCAATATTACTAAGCTAAAAGGGTCGTGGATAGACCCCCAGGAGCATTCTGCTGAATCTTCTTTGATTTTGAACTTAACTGTAGGATAGTTTTTTTCCATTTTGTTGATGCGAGCGCTTCTGATGGAAGTTCCGCTTAACTATGTATCTTTAGTCTAACTTAGTAACAATAACCAGGGGATAAACTTCCTCGTAATAAACATTCTTTTGCCCAGGCTTTTCGACCCGAGTCTCAGCTCCGAAAGTCCGAAAAGGCTGGTCACCTCCCCCGACTAGCATCTCCCCAGACGCTGGGGACTAAGCAGATCAGGTTATATGCCCTTGGTTGCAGGGTAAACCGATGGGAGTCGGAATCTAGGGAGCAGAATGGGACTTCGGAAGAGTGTTGAGGTTGCGAGTGACCCAGACCTTTGCCTCTCCGTTGTTCCTCGCTTCATCAGGTTCAACCTCAGCTAGCACGGTTGATTTAGCTTCGATAACCTCAACCGGCTGCTCATCATCGAACGGTTCCAGGTCTTCCTCTATCCCATCCATGTACTCATCCGTCGCCGTAGTTCCGGGAGCGATAAAACCTCAGGCTCTTGCGATCGCACCCTAAGGACATGTGATCGTACCCTAAGACCATGCGATCGCTACCATTGGTCGATGTGTTTACCCTAGGACTACTGTAGGTGAAGGTGCGTACGCCCTTACACCACCCACTTTTTTCTCTAAAACGGAACCACTCCGACTTAGACTGGCTACCACACAAATAAACACAAATAAACACAAATTAATCCTCTTCCCCAGTGATAGTTAAGTGTAATCAAACCGATCTATCATTTTTCTGATTGTGAATGGAACATTAAGCCACGTTTCATCCTTGATTTCGTCCCAGAAAGGAGAACGAATATAGAATTTCACGGCTCCTTTTAAGACATCTGAGCCGACTTGAGCTGCTCTCTCTAGTTGGGAGATTACTCTTGCTACTACTCCTGTTGGTTGGTCTTCCGTAATAGTGTCTAGATGGGATGTCTCTTTTTTATCTTTACCAGACGTGGACACATCTTTGTGAGCCAAGGCCAGTTGCTGCTTCTCGGAATCTCTCTGGTACCAGTAAGCGAATAGGCTTTGCCGTTCACCCCAGTCACGGAGTTGGTAAATCCAGTGCCTGATGCCTCGCCTGGTCTCCCGCCCAATCCGTACTAAACCTATACCCAGATGACTTAGTAATTTTTTGAGTATCTGTATGGGAGTTTCTGATTCCTTGAACTGACCAAGCTCGAGCGCACTTAACTGCCACCTAATTATGGGGGTAATAACTTTTCGTTTGAGTTCGATTAGAACCGGATCGGAGTTTTTAAGCTTTCGATTAGACTGGAGCAATTCTTTGATGCCGAGAACCTCAAACGCCTTAATCTTTAATCCCTTTTGAGACCCATTGAAATCGGGAGGGAATAGCCCCCCTTGTTCTATTTGGAACTGGGCGCTCTCTTTGCTCTTATTGGCAACGTAAGAACGTCCCAAAGTCAAATAATAAAGAAGTCTAAATCTGGGGAAATGCCCTTTGTCGTCCAGTTCTAGTAATTCAGGAGTAACGTCCCCCCAACGCTTGCGCATCTCCCAGTTTCTTTCTTGGTGCCTTTCTTCCTTGGTTTTGGCTTGTTTGTCTTTGCACGCTAGGTACTCTGACTCATTAAGAAATGGCTGAGCATGGGAAATCGCTTCCCTTGAGGCTAAGTAGCTTTTATCTCTACAGTCTTTGAGGGATTCTCTGATTACTTGGTCACTATCGTGGCTCAGTTCAACGGAAATTATCTTATGTCCTTCTGCCTCTAGCTCGGTAAAAATTTGTTCATCATATTTAATTAATCCGGCATTGTGTCTTGTCGCCATCTTTGCCCAACATTTCAATGTCTCGGGTTGAAAGTTCTCTAACTCGTCAATGTCAGAGACTGACGAGAGTTCGGGTAAATCCGCTTGCCGTAGAAATTTGAGATTAGCTCTCAGCATAGCGTTCTGAGCAGCTATCAGTGACTGCCAAGAACTAGAACCGTTACCTACTTTTCCCATTCCATGGGGAGCAACATACAAGTGTCTGTCTACTGGCTCCCGGAGTCTGGCTAGGGATTGTCTGACGCTACTCTCGGACTGAACACCTTGGGCGATACCCCATACTGATGTGAAATGTTTTTTGAGATCGATACTCACCCCAGTTTCAATGGAGGGTGATGCAAGAACAATGTCATAATTTGATAGGATTTCATTCAGCTTGGTGATTGAACCAAATGCTTCATGATTCGGGTCTGCTACACTCTCAGAATCTATTCTTAGGATTTTCTTATTTGGGAATAGCTCTCGCAGATGATTCTCTAAGTTTTGCGTGCTCCACATGGATTTCTCTTTCTGGGCTGACAAGCACACAAAGGGCTTACCACCCTGGGTGATTTCTTTCTCCAGATTTTTCACCAAAGTCTCTGGTTTTGGATAGCGATAAACAGTCCAACCATCGAATTTATAATCGTTACGAATGATAAACGGTTCGGTTTTTGTCAACGTTTTTAGGTAATCAATGGTTATATCGCTTAGGTCTGCATCAGCAGCTATAACCTGAGCTGCTCCTTGGATTAATGTCTTGAAAGACTTGAGTATGGGAACCCGATATTTTTGACAGGTTGAAGAGTTGAGTATATGCCAAAGTACCTGCTCAGCTTCATCAAGAATCACCAAGCATCCTTCCCAATTTTCAGCTTTAAATTTGGCTTGGGACTTGAGGTGAAGAGAATCACCACAAAGACCGTATCCAAACAGTGCTCCTTCCGTTGAGTTAAGAACGTCGGTGATGTAATTTATGCCAAAACGTTGACAAAGAGCTTTAGTTAGTTGTATCCGGTGAGTGATGACCAGAATCGGCTGTCCATTACGTATTGCTTCTTCTACTAGGGGGACAAGGGATTCTGTTTTCCCTGTCCCTTTGGGTGACTTGATTCCAATTAGTTTCGCTGATTCAGGGATGCTTAATTCTCCGAGAAAACGTTGATTGAGGTGAGTATCTGGAAGATAGGTTAGTTGACGAAGCTGTCTGGCTTTCCAAATATCCAAGGGTAAGGCGTTGTCAATAGCCTGGTCGAAAGCTGGCTGACCATGATTGACTATCAAGTCATCGCACCCTTTCCCGTCCTTTGGGTTCCAGTTGATAATTTTGACTTCAGCCTTTTTCTCAGCCAGTAATCTACCCAGTCGCTCTTGGGCTCTATTGACCATAGTGATGGTCTTTGGTTTTTCGTCCTGGTCGAATGCCAGATAAAATTTTCTGCCTGCTTTGGCTAAGACCTCAAGCTCTGGGATCAGCTCTCGTTTCTTTTGCCCACGCTCGTCCCTGACCCGATAACCACTGTTGACTCCTGGGACTGCGATCGCCACATAGCCAGCACTGAGTAATGCCCCGGCTTTCTTGGCTCCCTCGGTTATCACGATTGGGACTTGTGGGTTGTCGATCACCCATTGCCAAAACCAGTTACATCCATTTGAATTGAGAAAATTTGGCTCACACTCATACCTACTGGCGATTTGTTGTCCCAGAGCTAAGGGAATCTGGAGGGCAAACACTCCCGTAGGCTCTTTGGGTGGGTGCTCGTATTTGATGCGTTTGTTACGCTTATCTGGGTTTCGTCGCGGCTTGTCCGGTTTAAAGCACCCCCAAAGAGCTAGTTCTCCAGTGAGTAGATCAATGCCTGAGCACCACCAGCCACCGTGCTCAATGTGGCCATAGCGTTTGAGCATGTGGTCACGAATTCTGCCATCATTGCGCCGGGGAATGTTATCTGAGTATAGAAGATAGTCGAAAGCCTCATTGTCACTGCAAGAAACAACATTCAGTGCGATAATGTGGCGATTAACGGCTGAATGCTGCCATTCTCGATAATGCTGTTTTAATACGTTATTTAGAGTTATTTCATCCGATAGAAGCCCTATCGCGCTTTTTATAGTAAAATTCGACATAGTAAGATTTATATTTGTTGTGTTACCCCGTCCTGTCTTTGTTAAAAGAGTTTGAGGATGGGGTTTTTATTATGTTTTAAATTTGGTTGTGATAATTATATTCCATAAAGCAAACAAGTAAGACAAGTTTAAAATATTTTTTAGTAAACTTAGTTATTTGTTAACAAATATACATAAAATCGGGTCAGTGGTAAGGGTCGTTTTATGGCTTTTGGGGGAATAGGGTATTTAGGGACTCCCATTCTCATTGGAGTGGTTCTGATGGATTTGGTTGCGATCGCCAAAGGCGCATCAGTCACGGGACGATCGCGAATACTTACTCTGTCTGATATTGATCAGAAACTTCTCTATGGACAAGATCAATTCGGGTAAAAGACCCATCAACTTCCTGTGTTAGATCTGAATCGTAGTTAAACACCACTCCAAAATCCACACTAAGAGCTGCCTCCAGTCTTCTTAAC
>NZ_JAAHHX010000129.1:0-7267 GCF_010672065.1 Moorena sp. SIO4A1
GGTCCCAAGCCACTGCCTGGGACTGGGACATCATACATCACCGGTAGAGCTTGCTGGGCTGCTGAAATGCCCACACCGTGCTTGAGGTAGTCTGGTAAGGTTTTCCAGTGGACTGCTTTACCACGGATGATGTTAGCATTGTCGCACCAGAGGATACGCACAAATCGAATACCTAGTTCATCTATAGTGTTCAGGATTTTATTTTTCATTAAAAATTTTTTTTAAGTTATTAGTTTTTGTGGTTTTTAACTAGTAGCAAATATCCTCTCCAAAATCTAGACTCAGTATAGAATAATTAATAATTAATGGTTACTATTGTTACTAGTTAATGGTTACAGGACTTAAGCATAAACCCGGTTTCTTAATATAATTACTGGATATCAGCCTTTGATTTATAACCAGAAACCCGGTTTGAAGGGTCTTGGTGCGTTAGTGCTGATTACTGATACTACTGATAATGAGGTGCATTGATGACATAGCACTTTCTTGCCCCTCATCCTACTAATACCACTATTACCCATCATCCCCCTATTCTTGACCTCCTTACTACCAAGGTCAAGACGTATCGGTCAGGGATAAAGCTGAGATGGGAATGCTCAAACTGCTATCTTGGAATGTGTCAACTTGTCCATCCTGGAACGACTGAAGACTATGACACGAAAGATTATCCGTACCCCCAATGCCCCAGCACCCGTAGGACCATACAATCAAGCGATCGCAGTCAGCGGTCAAATGATTTTTGTCGCTGGTCAAATTCCCCTTGACCCTAGCACCGGTGAGATTGTTGGTGGTAATGATGTCGCCAAGCAGACAGAACAGGTAATGGCTAATCTTGAAGCTATCCTAGTCGCTGCTGGAGCTAAAATCCCGGACATAGTCAAAACCACGGTATTTCTGGCAGATATGAATGATTTTGCCACAGTAAATCAGATCTATGCCAAATACTTTAACGAGGAAGAGGCTCCAGCTCGTGCCTGTGTTGAGGTTTCCCGACTACCTAAGGATGTTTTAGTCGAGATTGAATGTATTGCTGTGATTTAGGGCTTGTCTGTCTTAATCTATACAGAAAAATCAATGGTATTTATCTAATCGATTCGATATTGAATTTGGAATTTGGCGATCGCTCAGTAATCATGCCTATAATCATGCCCATTTGCGAAACGAGCTCTCTGGGAGATCGCTACCCAAATACCTTGGAGAATTTACTTTGCAGACAAGCCCTATTCTCTATGCAGTTTCCTTCATTATGGAGAGATTTTATAGTCCGAATTGCAATTGTAAAAACTTAGTTTTGTCAAGTACAATTTATACCAAATCACTGGGATTACCCTAACATTTATAACCGTCGCAGTGATCCCATAACTATCTCTTTCTCTAACTACAGAGCCTACCCCATCACCCTTAGCGAAAGTGGACTGAGCGCTTTCAGAGAAATAAATTGACGGATTAGAAGAAGTCGTTAAACCTCAAGGGGTGGAAATCACAGGTACGATTTTTGACATCAAAAATGACAAGAGTAAGTTTGTGTCGAAAAATCAACCATGGTTGATTTTTTTTTGCTCATGATTCTTATTTTAATTTATGTAAATCTTAATACTACATATGGAAGTGGGTAATGTGGGTTATAACAATCAACAATTCTGGATTAAAATACAATCCATACACAGGATGGAAACCATGAGATATTTCATTTTGATTTGGCTCGGGCAATTAGTTTCCCTAATAGGCTCTGGGCTAACGCGCTTCGCCTTAGGAGTCTGGGTTTATCAAAGTACGCAGTCTGTCACATTGTTTACCCTAATCACTCTATGCAATACACTTCCGTTGATTGTAATTACTCCTCTAGCAGGCTCTCTTGTAGATCGCTGGCCCCGCCGTTGGGTGATGATTCTCAGCGATTCTGGTAATTGTATTTGTACCTTAGGAATTGCAATTCTGCTTGTAAACAACAGCTTGAGCATTTATTATGTTTACCTTTTAACAGCAATAAACTGTGTACTCAATACATTTCAGTGGCCTGCCTATGCGGCAGCCACAACTCTTTTGGTTCCCCACGATCAGCTCAGTCGAGCCAGCGGTATGACCCAGGTAGCAGAAGCGATCGGACAGCTGTTTTGCCCTGTATTAGCTGCGGTATTGCTGGTTAGTATTGGACTACAGGGGATTATTGCCATTGACTTGATTACGTTTAGTTTTGCTTTGCTAACGTTGCTGCTGGTTCGCTTTCCAGAACCCAAGAACGTCGATTTGAGTTTAAATATTAGCATTAAAGCTTTGCTTGGGTAATTTTTTAATGGCTGGAATTATATAGCCATGCGACCAGGGTTATTAAGCCTGCTTGTTTTTTTTGCCACCTGTAATTTTTTGATTGGCTTTATTGCAGTTTTGTTTGCGCCTCTAGTTTTATCCTTGTTCTCAACGGTCGCCTTTGGTTGGATCGAATCCATTGGGGGAATGGGAATGGTGTTAGGTAGTTTGACATTGATTGTCTGGTCGGGAACAAAACGATATATCGATACTATGTTCGTGCTATTTTTGGCGCTCGCTTTATCTGTAATTGTAACGGGATGCCATAGTTCAATTCTTTTGCTGGCGATCGCGAATTTTGCGCTTTATTTCTGTGCGCCAATTATCTTTAGTTGCAGTCAGGTCATTTGGCAACAAAAGGTTCCCCCTGAACTCCAGGGAAGGGTATTTGCGCTAAGACGTATGGTAGCCCGTTCCTGTATTCCTCTGGCCGCCCTTATAGCAGGTCCTTTAGACGAACTTGTCTTTGAACCCCTTATGGCGGTTAATGGACAATTAGCCAATAGCCTCGGTAAAATTATAGGTACTGGAACTGGCCGAGGTATTGACTTGATTTTTATTGTGGTGGGGATCTTGATTGTGATGATAACCATTGGCGCTTATCAGTATCCGCGATTGCGGTTTATTGAAGATGAACTTCCCGATGCGATCCCCACCCCCGAATCCGCTACTGGTTCAGCCTAATTAACTTGAATCAGCTCAATCCCTTACCAATTAAAGGCTTGAATGATTTTTACCCCATCGTATCAAACTGACGGTGTAAAGCTTTCGAGCTTCCATTGAACTGGATGCTCTCCAGTGCCCCGAATCCTCACTTTTCTGATAAACAAGCATCTGGCTGAGCAATCATTTGTTGGAGTACCTGCTGGAATTTGCTGATGATTTGTTCGACCATCACCGAATCAAAACGCGCACTGCCGTAAAAAAAGGTTCCACTCAGTCCCCCATGCTCCGCTGATGTTGAGGAGAGATGGGTTTTGGTATTTTCCCAGAGGTGCAGTCCTAGTTCGTAGCGACTGGTTTTGATGGGGTACTTCAATGACTCCATCTCTAAATTGGGGAAGGCGAGGGGTTTGAGGCTAAATCCGTGGTACGCCAGCAGGAAGTGGGCAAGGGGATTGCGGGCATCGGGTTCTGGAAACGGCAGATCGGGGAGCAGTTGGTTAAAAGGAACCTGGGGGTGGGCATAGGCTTGAACAGTCACCGCTCGAATTCGGGACAAAATAGTGCGGTAGGTTGGGTTTCCTCGCAAATCAATGGGGAGTACAAGAACGTTTACTAAAAGTCCCATCAAGCCCTCCAGGTCGCTCCGATCCCGATTGGCTGTTGGTGTGGCAATTACCAGCTTCTCAACTTGAAAATAACGATGAAGACAAATGCTAAATACTGCTAACAGCACCATAAATAGCGTTACCCGTTGGCTTTGGGCGAAGGTTTGGAGAGCGATTGTTTGAGTCCTATCAATGCGAACATCAAGGCTACCTCCATTATGACTGTTGTTAAGGTCTCGATTCCGCACAGGAGGCAAGGTCAAATCAGGCAGATTCTGAAACGTCCGCCGCCAATAAGCTGTAGCTTCAGCCAGACGAGTACCCTTGAACTCAGAGGTCAGTTCCCGAACAAAGTCCTGATAGCGCAGCCCCAATGGCGATAAAGGAGCTGGAAGCCCCTTACAAAATGCATCATAAACTTGACTTAACTCCTCGTAAAAAATTCCCATGGACCACCCATCAACAATAATGTTATGTAGATTGAATAAAACAATCCAGTCATGGGAAGATAGCCGCAATAATAGCGTCCGAAATAACGGACCGCAGGACAAATCAAAAGGAGTTTCCAGTTCCTGTACCAAATAATTTTGGGACAAAGATTGGCGCTGTGAAGGCGGAAAAGATTCCAAGTCCAGAACGGTCAGCGCCGCCTTCATAGAAGTGAGCACCTGCAAAACCTGCTGCTGTACCACAGTAAAAGTTATCCTCAGAACTTCCTGTCGCTCCACCAGATAATCCAAAGAACGGCGAAAAGCCACAAGATTCAGTTCACCACGAAATCGAATCGCCCCAGGGATAATATATACAGGTCGCCCCTTGCAGCCCTGTTCCATCCGCCATAATCTTTCCTGTGCCGGAGTAAGGGGCAAAAATTTTTTCTGTTCTCGTTTCAATAAGTTGAGCAACCGTTCTCTTTTATCATCCATAATTAAGCTAACACGCATCTAAATTGAAGGCTACCAACTTAAGCCGGGACAGCCAATGGTGCAAGGCTTCCAGCTCTCAGGGATAGAGGCCATTCCCTAGGCCGAATTTGTCCCTGGTTACGTTGGTAGCCTGACAGCTTACCACCGCTTCCCCTAACTCAACCGACCGAGCATGGCTTCCACTTCCTCATCGCTGAGGTTGTAAACCTGCTGACGCAGAAACATTTCCTCAACATCCTGGCTCTGGTTTGGAGGTTGATCAATTACGGGCTTATTCTGGGTTTGAATGGCCTTCGCTAATTCTGCGGCTGTGGAATAGTCAAACAGAGCATCGGGACCCAAATCGACACCAAAAATATCTCGAATGCGGGACGTCACCATAATTGCTTGCAAAGAATCACCATTGAGTTCGAAGAAGTCGTCCTCAAGTCCAATATTCTTCACCCCAAGCACTTGACAAAATATCTCAACCACTTTTGCTCCGGTATCCGCTGAAATCCCTTGTTGGGATTCAAACGAACCTTGGACCGTCTCAGTTCCCTCCACTCTGTGAGATTGCCATTGGGCTGCCGTAAATTCCCGCAGTTCAGGCAAAGCGCTTTCCTTGAAACGCACCATTGTCTTCGCTTTGTTCTGGGCCCGAACCCCGGCAAAATCCTGGGTAGACACTAGAACCTGGGGTAAGGATTGGTTGAGGATGCGTCGGAAGGCTTCAGCTCCTTCAACTCCACTCATCCCCTGACGCAGCTCAGGATGAAGATCTGGAGGGGCAACGGGACTTGATGAAGTCTCGTAAACTTCAGCGGTCACTTTCTTCAAGGTAAAACCTTCAATGCTGGCACAAGTCGCACCCGTAGAATCTAGCAACAAAATGTCCACAGAGAGAGTTGCCGCACCCGATTGGCCCTTATCTAAATAACGGGCATAGGCTGTTATTTGCTGGGGCAGGGGGTGATAGAGTCGCAGTTTCTTATAGCTAAAGGGCAAATAAAAAGCCTCAGGAGTCGAAGCAAAGCTCGTCGCCAAATCCAACATGGCCGGATGGAGATGGTAATGCTCCAAATCCTTTTTATATTCGTCGGGCAAGATAACTTCTGTCAAGGCTTGGTTCTGCCCAACAAAGATATTCGACATTGATTTGTACCAACGCGGACCCACACAAACATCACCAAAACATTTTAGTTCCTTTATGCTTGCCGCAACTCCCATCTCTCTGGGCCGCTCCTGAGTAAGAGACCGCTTTAAAGCTTCCAGATTATATGCTATGGTTTTGTTATCCTCTGGCAATAGGGTAACCAGATTTCCCCGAGCATTTTCATACCAACCTGTCTCGGGCTCCAAACTAAAGATAGTGAAGTCGCAAGCCGTTTCCCTTTCTTCAAGGACAATTCTTACTTCCTTGTGGGTAGATTCGGGAACTAATAGGGGTTCCAGGAAATAAACCCCCCGCAGCTCCACGCTGGTGCAGGGTTGCCAATCCTGATAAGCTGCCCGAGCAAGCTCCAGAAAACCGGTACCCGGCACTAGGGGGCGATCGCCCAATCGGTGTTCGGCCACAATCCAATGGCGTTGGGTGGAAAGCCTAGCATGATAAACTCTTCGCCCAGGTCCAGCATCTACGCAATATTCAAAGAGGGGATGGTTAACCCAGGTTTGGCGAGGTGCCGCAATGCTCGAATCCATCAGCAGGCGCATGGCAGCCCCCGCTTCGCTCCAAATCCCCCAGTTTATAGAACAAACAAAAGTATCGCTCTGTGAGTTCATTCGATGGGCAAAAACATCCTGAAAAGCATTAGCTGCACAGTAGTCTGCTTGCGCATAAAGCCCAATGGTAGAAGCAAGAGAAGAACTCATGACGAAGAAATCTCGCTGGGGATTATCGGTCAATTCAAACAGAAACTGAGTTCCCCATACCTTAGGTTGAAACACCCGATGGGTCTTTTCCGGGGTTTCCAGCTGCATCAAGCCATCGTCCAGAACCATAGCGCAATTGATGACTCCATTGATGGCACCGAAGTGAGTTTCAACTGCGGCAATTTGGGTTTTGAGAGCATCGCGATCGCCGATATCGGCGGTCAAAACCTGCACCTGGCCTCCAAGCTGCTCGATCTCCAGAAGGCGACGTATACGATGGCGGGTAATTTCTTCTGGATCTGCCTCCCGATCCCAGGCTTCCCCAGCTCGCGCGGGAGACTGGGCTATAATCAGGGCTGTATCGGTTGCGGCTTGGTTCTTGGAATCTTGAGGTAAGCTTTCCACCAGAGCGAATCCTTGCTCCCTCAAAAGAGTTTCCCAAGTGGATTGGCTTAAGAGAGGCGAACGCTGACGAAGATGCCGATCTTCAAACTGCCACCAGCCTTTGGACAAACCCCAAACCATATCTACCCAAGGTGGGGTGTGAGTGGCCTCCACTAGTACGAGGGTTCCACTAGGAACCAGGAGGGACTGGAGATTGAAGAGGGTACTCTCAATCTGAGGGGTTGCATGAACCACATTGAGGGCCAAAATTATGTCAAAATGACCTAATTTAAAGCCCCAATCCAGAGGATTGTCAGAAATATCAAACACCTTAGTTTCGATGAAATCAAATCCCCATTCTTGGCTGCGTTGTTTGAGCTGTTCTACGAAGGTAGGACGTGCGGCTTGTTCTAAGTAAGAGCCTCCTTTACCAGGAGGGGTAAGACTTAGGTAATTCGCGGGGACAACCCCGAAAGATTACAACTATTCATCCGGATGGCGGTGCAAACCCGACCCCTAGAAGAG
>NZ_JAAHHX010000013.1:0-43680 GCF_010672065.1 Moorena sp. SIO4A1
TTCTCAACAGTACCAATAGAAGAGGTGGGACAAGATAATAGGGCTTGAAGAGCTCTCAAGCGTTCTGTATCATTAGCAGGTTGATGATAAACTGCAGACTGCTGATCAGCACGATGAAACACTTCCGGAGTCATCCAACGGCAGGTATCACAATCAATACAGGTGCTATCGACGTAAAAGTCACCACTAATATTTTGAGGGCGGCGTTGGTTGAGATGAGCCATAACTGTCTATGTCATAGGGATTGCGCTTAGTACCAGGCCAGATAGCTAAATCAATTGTAGCGAAAGGGCATTTTTCAGTTACACCCATGTAGGACAATAAGGCAATAGCCAAACTCTAAGCATTTGGCGAGATTACCAACCCTAATCCTATCGTGACTAAATTTCTGTTTGTAACTGACCTTGACAATACTTTAGTAGGGGATGATCAGGCTCTGCTTAAACTGAACCCTCTACTAAGTCAGCATCGCCAAGAACATGGTACAAGAATCGTTTATGCTACAGGGCGATCCCATAGTTCCTACCACGAGCTGAAAGCCGAGAAGCCACTTCTTGATCCAGATGCTCTGATCACCTCTGTGGGTACAGAAATTTATGATAATGATGGCCAAGATACGCCCAATCCAGACTGGTCGTCCAAGTTATCTCAAGGCTGGGATCGGGACATGATTGTGGAAACGGCTGCTCAATATCCTGACTTAATTCCCCAAGTAGAATCAGAACAACGTCCCTTTAAAGTCAGCTATCACCTGACGGAAGAAGCAGCTTTGACGGTGCTACCTCAACTGGAATCTCAGCTTCAGGCAACGGGTCTTAATTTCAAGTTGATCTATAGTGGTGGGAAAGACTTAGACATTCTACCCAGCAATAGCGATAAAGGTCTAGCGGTAGAATTTTTACGACAACAGTGGGGAATTGAGCCGGAACGGACAGTGGTTTGTGGCGACTCAGGAAATGACATTGCCTTATTTAGCGTTGGCTTTTCCCGAGGAATTATAGTGGGTAACGCCCGACCAGAACTTCGGGAGTGGTACGAAAACAACTCAGCGGATTACCATTACATGGCTCAAGCTAACTGTGCAGGTGGTATACTAGAAGGTTTGAATTATTTTAGCTTTTTGTGTCAGTAATGGTCGCCAATAATTAAGAAGTAGTTACAAGTTGCTGGTTGTTAGAGTTACAAGTTGCAGGTTGGTAGGTTGCAGGTTAATCGAGTTACAAGTTGCAGGTTAATCGAGTTAACAACTTGCAGGTTGGTAGGTTGCAGATTAATCAAGTTACAAGTTGCAGGTTGGTAAGTTGCAGGTTATGCTCTCAACTATCCTTCACTATTTTCGTGGTGGAGTACAACCTTAAACCAACCTTGGCCAATAGGCCACGCTACGCGAACAACCAAATAACCTCCCCTACTTCGGACGCCAAAGGCGAACAACCAAATCACCTTAAACCTTAAACCTTGGCCAATAGGCCACGCTACGCGAACAATCTTGGCCAATAGGCCACGCTACGCGAACAACGTTTAACCAACCTTAAACCTTGGCCAATAGGCCACGCTACGCGAACAACGTTTAACCAACCTTAAACCTTGGCCAATAGGCCACGCTACGCGAACAACGTTTAACCAACCTTCAACCTTGGCCTATTGGCCACGCTACGCGAACAACGTTTAACCAACCTTCAACCAACCTTCAACCAACCTTCAACCAACTAACCTTCAACCTTCAACCAACCTTCAACCTTCAACCTTCAACTAATGATCAGCTATCTCAAGGGGACAGTAGCTAGCATTCAAAAAAGCACTGGTAATCGCGTAACTCTGATTCTAGATGTCAACTACATTGGGTATGAAATACAAATCACTCGCCGTTTGTCCCAGGAGTTGCCCGTAGCTTTATCGGAAAAAACCGTGCAAATCTTCACCCATTTGCAAATCCGGGAGGAGCAACAGGTGCTATACGGTTTTGCTTCAGCCGCTGAGCGGGATTTGTTTCGTCAGTTAGTTAGTGTCAACGGTATTGGTGCTCAATTAGCGATCGCACTACTGGACACCTTGGGATTACCTAATTTAGTCCAAGCGATTGTCACAGGTAATATTCGTGCCTTATCCAAAACCCCTGGTGTGGGTAGCAAAACCGCTGAACGCATTGCTCTAGAACTGAAAACGAAGTTGGCTCAATGGCATAAGGTATCAGAGGTAGAGTCCCCACTATCTGCTAATGGACTCTCACCAGGAATTCAGGAAGATGTGGAGATGACCTTGTTAGCTTTGGGATATGAAAATGATGAAATCGCTCAAGCACTCCATGCTATCAGTGAGGATCCTCAGGTCGCTAAAAGTAAGAATGCGGAAGATTGGATTCGAGAAGCGATCGCTTGGTTGAGTCGCTGATCATGTTCCTGATCGCATCTATAAATATAGCGGTTCCACGAGTGAGGTACATCTGGATCAGCGCTACTAGGGGGAGAGTGGGAATAGGGGGAGGAGGTTGAAGAAATTTGGGTTTACCTCATCCCACAACAGAACCGCTATAATCTAACCGAAACCTGAAACCTGAAACCTGCAACCTGCAACCTGCAACCTGCAACCTGCAACCTAATAAATTACCCTTCGAGCACGAAATCCTTTAAGAGTCTGGGGCAAAAAAGAACAAGCTAGGGTTTTAGATTTTGGTAGATCGCAATCAAGACAATCGCCAGTAGAAGCTTTTACTCGTCTAGGAAACTTGACATGGAAGGTAGACCCCTTACCCACCTTACTCTCTACCGTAATCGTTCCTTGCATCAACTTGACTAAAGATTCTGTAATTGCCAGTCCTAAGCCGGTACCCGAGTACTTGCGAGTTGTGGTTTGATCAATTTGTTGGAACTCCTCAAAAATATGCTCTAAGTCATCTTGGGCAATTCCAATTCCCGTATCCCTAACAGTGAGCATCAGCCAGTCGGTGGAAATTTCCTTGACTACCACCTCTACCCTGCCAATTTCGGTAAACTTAATCGCATTGGAAACCAGATTGACCAAAATCTGCCGCAGGCGGAGGCTATCATTGATTACCATGGGATTTTGTAAATTGGTTTGGATATACAACCCTAAATCCTTCTGAGCAGCTAGGCAACGGAATTCATTGATAGTTTCTTTAATCAACCTGTCCAAATGCAAACTTTCCAAGGTTAACTCCAGACAAACTGCCTCAATTTTGGACAGGTCAATCATATCCTTAATCAGAGTCAGTAGATGTTGAGCATTATTCACAATGCGATCGATTATATCTGCTTGTTGGTGGGTCAAGGAGCCCTGACGCTGACGCAATAGGACCTGGGAAAAACCAATAATGGCATTCATGGGAGTCCGTAACTCATGGGATATTGTCGAAACAAACTGGGATTTCAACCGTGCTGCTTCCAACAATTGCAGGTTCTGTAGCTTGAGGGATGCATCTCTGATTTCCAGTTCTCGATTCTGCCGAGCCAGCATAGTGTTCTGAAACTCTAAACGCGCTTCTTGCTCCTCTAAGGCTTTAATCATGTGAGCATTATCAATTGCGATCGCAGCTTGTTCATTAATCATGCGAGCATTATCAATTGCGATCGCAGCTTGTTCACCCACTGCTCCTAGCAGATTCCGACCTGATTGGTCTAATCCCTCTGGGTCTTCCCAATTGCCAATACCTAGTACTCCCAAGCGTCCTGCTTGCACAGACTCAATCGCCACAGCGTAAATAGCTGTAGGTACTTCCTCTTCCGGATGCCGCGCATCCCAACCCTTGCGATGAATTAACTGAGATTTGCCAGTTAAAAAGACTTGAGATAGTAACCCTTGCTCAAGGGGCAAGATGTCTTCCCAGTGGAACTTTTGTGTATGAATTCCCTCGGTAACCCTTAATACTTCAGGGTTACCGAGGGAATTATTGAGAATGATGAAACAAAATTCAACCCCAGCAATCGCTTTAGCTACCTCCGATACGATCTCTTGCAACAGATTTGGAAGGTTAGTCAGTCGTTGATTGAGGAGATTAGTCAACTGGTGTAGGGTTCTCAATTGCTGTTGCTGTTCATTGAGAATCGTAATTACCTGCCTGAGATCATCACTCGCCTGGTTTGCCTCTCGGTATAAGCGCGCATTTTCAGTGGCTAGGGCAGCGCGACTAGCTAAATCCTCAGCCAACTTCACATCGATCTCATTGTAGCGGCGACCTGAGTCACTCCTGACAAACCAAATTGAGCCCAAGATTTGTGAACCCATTCGTAAAGGTACACAAATGTAACACTTAATTTTCAATGCCTGTAACATCCTGAGATGGTCAGGATCCTCAGCAGCAGCTCTTAGGAATTGATCAGAAACCTCAAAATAGGTATCCGTACAACCTGTACGTAAAACCTTGCCATTGCCATACTCTTCATCCCCCTGGGGAGGGTAGCAACGGTGCAGTTTCCAAATCAACTCCTCTTGCTCTGGGTTAACATGGGCAACCGCAAGACGCTGGTAAGACTGGGGAGTATCATAGCTATCAACTCCCGATACTACATCAATGGCACACCAATCAGCAAAGCGAGGGATTACCAGCTGCACTAGATTGTCCAATGTAGTCTGGTAATCGAGGGAAGCTGAAAGTACAGCAGAAGCCTCCGCCAGAAATCGCTGGGATTCTTCTGCTCGCTTCTGCTGAGTAATATCAGTAATTACACCAGACATCCGGAATGGTACTCCTTGATCATTCAACTGGGCTTTGCCACGAGCAGTACAGTAGCGATCTTCTCCAAAAGCACAGGGTAGGTGAAATTCTACATCCAGTTCAAGATAATCTTGTTGGTAACTAGCCACCGCCTTAGTAACTTTGAGTAGATCTGAGGAATTTAGTAACTTAAATAAGAGATCAGGAGAAAAGTTATGGTGGTACTTCCCTATCTGTTCAGGGGACAAGCCAGTAATTTCATAGAAGCGGTCATTACAATACAGTTGTTTAGTGATCAGGTTCCAGTCCCAGATCCCGTTCTTGGAACCTTCTAGCACCAAGCGGTAGCGTTCTTCGCTTTCTTTCAGCCGCTGATGAGCTACAGCTGCTTCCCGTTCTGCGCGGTAGAGGCGAACTGCATTAGAGAGGCTACGTAAGAGATTTTCTGGTGAGATTTGGCTTTTGGTCAGATAGTCCGATGCTCCAGATTTCATCAGCTCAACCGCAATTTGCTCATTAATTTGCTCGTTCCCCTGGTCACTCAACACAATCACAGGGACTTCAATCCCAGCATCACGGATTTCTTTAACCAGAGTCAATCCGTCCCCATCCGGTAAGTTATAGTCTAATAGAATGCAGTCCAAACTCGCTTGGGTCAGGGTAGAGTTAGCGCAGCGTGATGCGATGATCGACCTAGCGCTTTTGCTGTCAACTGCAACAGCTATTTTTACGGGTATACCCCCTCTGTTAAGAGCTTTAATTATGGCTTTGCAGTTAACTTCATCATCCTCTACGATCAGTAGTCTGATAATCTCGTCCATGATTTAGCGGTTGAGCTGTTGTCATTGGTTATTGGCTAATAATGATTAGTGGATAGTGGGTAGTAGCAGTTCTTGACTGACAACCGACACCTGAGGAGGCTAAGGAATTATATTGAGCCGACTCTATTGTTTAAGTTGAAGTATTGCTCAAATTTAGTCAACCTTACGGACTTTACAATCTCTCCACGTCGCTTTAGATTGTAGGCTTCTACCTTACCTCGGTACTAGTAGGAGAGCTTCAGTAAAAATACCGATCTGACTAGGTACAGGACATCCCACGGTTGTGTAGTATCACCGAAACATTTGCCAAATCGATGAGAATCGACTAGGTATGAGTATACTTGTATAAAAACTCCCTTGATTAGTAATCTCACCCATCTAGGGAATGAACCCATGCTAATTTTCCAGTGGTATTTCCTGAGAAACAAACTCCCTTAGATAGATTTTTTAGGGGGTTTTACTCCCTATTGTATCCTGCTGTTGGATGAGGGAGCATGGGACGATCCGCAGATGAGCATAAAGAGTAGGATTTAGCGGAATTGGTCATTTCGTTCTGGTGAGACTACCTTAGTTACTCAATAAGCCGATCGGATGTCAATCCTGTTGAGAATCTCCTCTAACCGTTGGAATGGGAAATCCTGCCAACCCCTATGACAATTAGTTTTGGCACGACTAACCCCTTATACTCATAGAGTGTAAAGATTATAATAAGTAACTACCCATAGGTGCGCTCTTACTTGGCGAATTAAATTCGCCACGGGTCGCACCTCCTGTAAATTCTCAATAACTTTATATCTGATAGCGTAATCGTTTTTGACAAATGCTTTCATTCCAGCTCACTTTAAGTGATCGTTGCCAAGAGATGGTCTTTTGGAAACTCTATCCCAAAGTCATAAATATCTACAACTACCAATAGGTGGAGATCATGATGATTTTTACCAAAACTTTACAAATTTACTCTAAAAATCAATAAACTATAAATCTCACCCCCCTAGACGTTAATGATGGGTAAAATTCGTGTGGCTCTCATTGAAGACCATGATCTGACTCGGATGGGTCTGCGAACAGCCCTCCAACAAAGTGGTGAAATTGAATTGGTGGGCGAAGCGGCCAATGCCACTGAAGGACTAAAGTTACTCGCGGAATCTAGACCAGATATCGGGATTGTCGATATTGGTCTTCCTGACATGGATGGAACTGAATTAACTAGACAATTCAAAGAGTTTCAAGCAAAACAGGATGATTCTAAACAGGATGATTTTCCCACCAAAATTATGGTACTGACCTTGCAGGATGATGAAGAAGCCGTACTAGCCGCTTTCGCCGCTGGTGCCGACTCTTACTGCATGAAAAATATCACCTTTGATCAATTGCTAGAAGCTCTGAAAGTGACCTATGAAGGTAATGCTTGGATTGATCCAGCCATTGCCAGGATTGTACTTGAGCAGATCAAACCAAGCAAAGACACTCAGCCTACTGAAGCTAGTGAAACGATAGCTATCCATGCTGCTCCCAATGAATACAATCAAATGATTGAAGCTTATCCTTTAACGGAAAGGGAATTAGAGGTTTTGCAGTTGATTGTAGAAGGTTGCAGCAATGCTGTGATTGCCGAAAGGTTATATATCACTGTGGGAACTGTCAAAACTCATGTCCGAAATATCTTGAATAAACTCTGTGCGGATGACCGTACCCAAGCAGCTGTCCGTGCCCTCCGCTCTGGCTTAGTTATTTAAGATTATACCATAAAGTAACTTTTTACAGTTATAAGGTTAGTTGGTTGAAGGTTGAACGCGCACGCGTGGCCAATAGGCCAAGGTTCAAGGTTGAAGGTTCAAGGTTGAAGGTTCAAGGTTGAAGGTTCAAGGTTGAAGGTTCAAGGTTGAAGGTTCAAGGTTGAAGGTTCAAGGTTGAAGGTTCAAGGTTGAAGGTTCAAGGTTGTTCGCCCTAGGGGTCCGGTGTAGGGTAGGTTGAACATTAGAGCCTTAACAACTCAAAGCCGGATGTATAATTGGCAACCTGTAACCTAAGCACTCAGCTATCAGCTATCAGCTATCAGCCATTAGCCTTGGCCAAAGGCCACGCTAAGCGAATGGCCACGCTACGCGAATGGCTCACGGCTGACGGCTGACGGCTGAATGCTTACCCTGTAACTGGCAACCTGTAACCTTGGCCAAAAGGCCACGCGTGCGCGTTCAACCTTCAACCTGTAACCTGTAACCTGTAACCTGTAACCTTGGCCAAAAGGCCACGCGTGCGCGTTCAACCTTCAACCTGTAACTGGCAACATTCAACCTTCAACCTTGGCCAATAGGCCACGCGTGCGCGTTCAACCTTCAACCAACCTTAAACCTTCAACCCAAATGACTATCAAGGTCTACCTTGCTGCCATCTAGCGATCGCTTCTTGGGCAGCCTCATAGTAAGGGGTATCTTTTGGGACTAATTTTGCTGTGTTAATCGCTGAAAGAAACTTGCCTCGCGATGCACGGGACTTAGCAATCAGATAAATCTTATCGCTAGCTTGAGCAATTAACGCTTGTGCTGTGGCATACTTAGGTTGACCCGGTGGAATCTTACGGAGGGTTGCGATCGCACGATTATAACTAGATGCTTGATTACGTTGCACTTGTTTGATGGCTGTTTGGATAATCTGTTGATTCTGCGACTTCTGTTGGGATAGAATCTGCCACTGTTTAATAGCATTGTTAGCCAAAGCATAAACAGAAGGGTTATCTTTAGGAACTAGTTGGGCAGCTGCTATCGCTCCTTCAAAATCACTTTTTTTTGCCCGTTTCTTGGCTAGAGCCAGAATTGAATGACTCCAACTAGTGATATATTGTTGTGTCTGATCATAAAGAGGATCCCCAGGTTTCACCTGACGGGCAATTGCGATCGCATCACTATACACAGATGCCTGCTTCGGTTCAACTAACTGTCTTGCCTCGTCCAAAGCTGCTTGATTCGCCTTAATCCCACTCGGTTCCAGCGATTTCTGTGCTTTAGTTTCCAGGGATTTACTCTTGGAATTTGGCAAGGGAGCTGGAGTTGCCTGGGATGTTGACCCTGCAGGTAATGTTACTGGGGAGTTACTGACCTTGGTAGTCTCTGGTAATTTGGTAGTTAATGTGGTATTGTTCCTGTTTTGTATTACCTGCTGACTAATCAAGCCTTCCTGGTTACGGACAACAGTTAAGCTCACTAGTCCTAACAACAAAGCTATACCACTACCCCAAAACAACCATTCTCGCCATGACGATAACTCTTCTGTATCAGTTTGAGGCTGGCTGTCTGAATAAGAAACTAAAGCTACTGAGTTAGATGACTCCTGGTTTGAGCTGTCAGTGTTAGTGGGTAAAGACCTATTTTGATTAAGCTTTACCACAGATAAAGGTTTTTTGGCAAATTCACTCTCAAGATTCTTCTCATCTTTAGAAAGAACTACCTTGGTAGCTTCTGAGTCAGTGCTTGGGTCAGCCCATTGATTTTCTGGTGGTGAGCTTGCCCCTTCAGGCCAAATTTGTTGTTGTCGATACTCCTGTAAAGGAATTACCGTCAGAGGAATCTGAACTGGTCGCCAATGGTGTTGGCTCAACTCCGGTAGCCGCTCCCTGAGATACTCGTCAAGATTTTCAAGGGTAATCTCAGTATGATAGTAACCCAGTGCTTCTAGAAGTGCTGAGGTGAATAAGCCATTCCCTAGAGCCGCCGCTTCGTGAGAAAACTGGTTGAGTTGACTAGAAAGTATCAGGGAAATATCCATTTTGTAGGCTAATTCCACTGTTTCAGCACCAACTGGTTCACCAGATGGCATTCCCGGTGAGCGGTTTATGTCTAACAATACCAGGATTTTATTGCCCCCCATAGTCTTGAGAGAAGAAAACAGGCATTCTATTGGTATACCTGTTCCTGGAATATCATCTGGATTGCCATCAATCGGCATGAGGTAGTCAACTTTATCCCAACTGACCCCACAGCCACTGAACAAGAACCAACGCCAACTTTCTGGAGAACCTGGACTCTGGCGAATCCTGTCGAGGCATCTTAAAATATTTTCTCGGTTGGGGTAGGTTAAAAAATCATCAATCGGTGGTGAAGTATCAGTTAATAAAAGAAACTCAGTGGGTTGCAGATGAGCTTGGTCTACAAAAAACCCTTGTAGTCTTTGAGCGTCTGCTTGACCATAGTTTAGAGGTTGTAAGAACTGATAGCGGTTGATGCCAATTGCTATACCAGCGTAATTTGCCATTTACCCCATACCCTAGTGGCTGAAACTAGTAGATTTTATGCCTATATATGCCTAATTTTATTACTATTGCTGTAGTTTACCCTTACACTTAAATTCTAATCCAACCCTGTTAAGCTTAACCTAACGGCTTAACTTTATTAATTAATTAATTATAACAATATCGAACCTAGTCCACCTTTCAAGGCTCTTGAAGTAGTTTTTGTAAATCTAGTTTCTGTCAAGATTTTCCTTCATCATGAATCTTTTCCTTTTTTGGCCTAATCAGAGGATATAATAGTATGTTGTCCAAATTAATCCGGCTATTGGTATTGCCCGGCTTAGTAGGGGTTAGTTGGCTGACTACAGTTGCCATTGTTCCCCAAAGCGCGGAAGCCAAGACAGCTCGTATTAATGTTACCCTCAATCGTGAGCCTGACGAAACTTACCAAGGCTTTATGCGGCGTGCTGAAGTAGTTGCTAGAGCAGCAGCTCAACGCAGCTTCGATAGTGACATATTGACTACAAAGGTAGCGATTACTATTCTAGGACAAAATCAAGGAGAAATCGCCCCAGTCTTGTTGTTAGAAGTCAGCCGTCCATCCTGGAAAAGACGACCGGATGCCAAGTATTGGGCAACTTACTTTCCCAATACCCAGTTCCTACTGCGAGTTGAGGAACCTGATTTTTCCCCTCAAAGTCAGCCACAGTCCCTGGAACCAGCCAACAACCAGGCTCCTGAGCCACCACCAGCCAACAACCAGGCTCCTGAGCCACCACCAGCCAACAACCAGGCTCCTGAGTCACCGCCAGCAAACAACCAGGCTCCTGAGCCACCACCAGCCAACAACCAGATAGAAGACCGAGATACAAGACAATGAAATAAGATAGAAAAGCTGTCTAACAATTTAAATAATTTACACTTATGGCTGTTCCTAAGAAGAAAACCTCAAAATCCAAACGGGATAAACGTAAAGCTAACTGGAAGCGCAAAGCGCATCTGGAAGCACAAAAAGCCCTCTCTCTCGGTAAAGCAGTCCTGAGTGGGCGTTCTAGCTTTGTTTATCCAACACAGGAAGAAGAAGACGAAGACTAGGTTTACTCCTGCCCACCGGGCGATGACGGCGTATCGCTTATTTTTCCCATGGTTCCGGTGGGTTAGGTATCACGAAGACAACGCGCTATACACCCTGTTGCCCTAACACCTCTGACGACTTTCGGGTCTCCAAGCTACTTACCTAGCTTAATAGATCTGAAGCTAATACTGAAGCTAGGCGTGAGAGTCATGACTCATCAAGGAGTGCTGTCTTCTCACCGCCGTTAATAAATTTTCAAAATTTTCTAGCCCTATTATCAGTATCCTGGTGAGTATATACCAGGGAAAGTCCAACCCTCAACCCCTACCGGACAACTATCTGAGGTCACGGGTTGCTGGGAATTTAACTGGCATATCTAAAATTGATTTCTGTTCGTTAACTGTTGGTGGTTAACAATTAACAGAAAATCATGAGTCGGGCTGTGCCAATTAGATGTATCACAGCTTAATACCATTGAGTTGAGTTTCAAGTAAGTGCCAGACAATTTACCAAACATTTTGAATGGTTAATTGTTAAATTTTGCAACTCAATTTTGCAACTCAATTTTTAATCTCAATGGTCAGTAACCAAGCATAAGTTCGTAACTCCACCAATAATTGAAATTGCCCAATGATAAGAAAAATTTTAATATCTGTAGCTGGTCGGGGACTGTGTGAAGAAATGTTCAACATGTTGGCCGAAATTCCTGCCATACAACAGGCATCGGTCACAGTCCTACATGTGGTGCCTCCTCAAGTCACGGCTGAAGCCATGTCAGCTAAGTTAGAAGAGGGGGGTAAGATTTTAGCAGATGCGGTCAAATCCTTAAAGGTTGACCCCAGCCGAATCACGCCCAGACTCAAACAGGGAGACCCTAAAAATATCGTTACCCAAGTGGCAGACGAAGAAGAAACCGACCTGATTATTATGGGTTCGAGAGGACTAACTCGCCTAGAAGCGATTTTGGAAAACTCCGTTAGCCAATATGTGTTCCAATTGTCCTCCCGCCCGATGTTGTTGGTCAAAGACGATGTCTACGTCAAACAAATCAGACGGATTATGGTCGCAATGGATAAATCTGATGCTGCTCAAAATTCCTTCGAGTTGGCTCTATCCCTAGTGCGAGACATGAAGAATGTTCAACTATATCTAGCTCGTGTCATTCCCGAAGCCAAACCTGATCAAGTGATGAGCAATGCTGAAGCAGACCCAGTTCTCGCAGAGGCAGCAGCAAAAGCGAAAAGGCTTGGTGTTTCTTACCGTTGTGTTCTAAGTGGCGGTAAGCCCGGACCAGGAATCTGCGAGTTAGCAGAAGACAAGAACATCGACTTGCTGATTCTCGGTTCTCCTGACCGTCGCCCTTCTATGGCCAAGAGTTTAGTAGATTTAGATCGATTACTCGGGAATTCTTTATCAGACTACGTCAGAGTGAAGGCCAATTGCCCAGTGTTGTTATCACGCACAACTACTTGAAGTAGTCAGTTATTAACCATTAGTCATTAGCCATTAGTCATTAGCCATTAGTATTGCCAGTAAACCTCTTGTTGGTTACATGTTGCTTAAAAAGGGTTCATGATCAAGGTTTAATGACAAAGGGTTAATGACTAATTATTTAAACTTCCACCTACTTGAGATTTCACTTACTTTAGTGGTGGGAGCTAGACTCATAAATCCGGTAATCGCTGATAATCCCGCCTACTTTAGTGGCGGGAGAAGTCAACTTCACCGTTATTTAATTGAAATTAATTATACAACGTTATACAAGGTTATACAAAAAATCCCTTGGACTTTCATCCTGGGAAGAATCCCACGCTGACCTTTGGCTAAGGAGCAATGCTTGGGCTTTTGGTACAGGCGTGGGGATTATCACCAGATCAGCTAACTAGTTTCCTGAGCCTTCACGGCTCGCGGTTTGGATATAAAGAATTAGCAGGAAAACCGCAGGCACCAGCACAAACAAAATGCTGGCAACAAACCCTAGATCGTTAACTTGCATGATTATTAGTTCCTCTAAATCGTTTTTAACCCACCAGCTATAGGATACCATTAACACGGCTGTTCGCGAAGCGTCGCCTTCGGCGAATCGAAATAGAAGATTGAAATATAAGCCTGGCAGGAGGAAATCCGGCTAATGGTAGATAAGCGGGTTGAAAATCCTGGTGAGATACATTCCATTGTCTTAGCTTTATTCCCTACTCCCTACTCCCTACTCCCTGCCCTTTGGAGCAAGCTACGGGAACAAACCCAAGACGAAAGCACCTCACCCAATTGATCAATGCTATAAACCCTATGTAAGCATCTATACAAGGAGCAGTATTCAGCTGACAATCTCTCGCCAGCTAGCTCTAAAATCCCTTGCTATGGTTAGATGGCAGCAGATGGGGATTTGCTCTTCAGGGTTGGTTTAGTTTTAACACTCACAGGTCCATTCACCAAGACTTGACAGGCTAATCGGTAAGTATCTGGCTTTTTCTTTAGTTTCCGATTTTCTACCTCAGTTCTAGGGGATAAATTTTCTATGCCTGCCACAATTTCCACAATACAGGTACCACATTGACCATAACCGCCACAATTGACCAGCTTGCCCCGAAACGTGTAGAGATCTATGCGATTTTGCAGCATTTTCTCTCGTAAGTTCGCTCCATTGGCAGCAATGACTTCTTGGTCTTCCTTGACAAATTTGATATTAGCCATGATTTGTCCCAAGTCTGATCTTATTTTCTGATAGTATTTCTATTTTATTAAGGAATGTTAAAAAAATAAGCATCCCTGGTTAATGGTTCATGGCTAAGTTGGCCATAAACCATTAACTCTAAAGCAGAGCAGGTATTCTGTCAATTTAGTTTTGCGAGTTAGGGCAAGGTTAATCCTATTAGATATTAGAGATCAGTCCTTAACGTCTAATACCTAGGGTCTAATACCTAGTGTCTAATACCTAAGATCTAATACTTAGTATCTAATACTTAGTGCCTAATTGGGACAAGTCTAGTTTACCCCTTAATTCAATTAAGATCGAATACTACGGAATATCACTAACTTTACTGTCTGGTAGATTACTCACTGCCCGTTGCAAGTTGGCCAGAGCGCGGTTGTAGCCCAGAATTGCAGTAAGTCGGTTAATCTTAGCCCGGGTAAGGGCGGTTTGCTGGTTAATTACGTCCGTTTGGGTACCAACCCCTGCCTGAAATCTTAACCGAGCTAGCCGGAGGCTCTCTTCTGCTACGTCTAGGGCCAAGGATGCCGTTTCAATACTCTTTTTATTGGAGTTTAATTGAGAATAAGCTTGTTCGATCTCAAAGCGTATTTCATCCCTTTGGTCAGCAAAACTGCTTTCTGCTAAGGCAATATCAATATCTTCCTGCCTGGCTCTAGCCATTGCTGCTCCGCCATCGAAAAAATTCCACTGCAATGTTGCCCCTACCGAGTAACCATCACCCATGGTAACAGTATCATTGAAGTTATCAAATAGGTCGATTTGACCAAATACACTCACCTGGGGTCTGACCGCAGCCAGAGCAATGGTGCGCTGTTCCTTGTTGATCTGGCGTTGCACCAGTTGCTGTTCCAACTCAGATCGGTTTTTATAAGACAGGATCAGGCTATGTTCTAGAGATAAATCCCAACTTCCAGCAATTTCGATGGGATCGGCTGCCGTAATTTCTGCGGATTGAGATAAGTTTAATAACTCCGCCAGCTGACGTCGGGCAATACGTTGGTCACTCAGAGCATTGGTCAACCCTTGAGAGTCATTGGCTAGCTCAACCTGCTGTTGCAAGACCTCAAATCGGGTGCCTAAGCCAGCTTGTTCCAGTAACTCGGTATCCCGTAAAATCTGAGCAGACTCAGTGACTGCCGCTTGGGAAATCTCAACACGAGCATCAGCCTCTTGTAAATTGTAATAGGCAAGGGTGACCTGAAGTCTGATCTCTTCAGAAAGCCGTTCTACCTCCAGCTGCTGCAACTTTACCTGTTCCTCCCCTAGCCGGACTTGTGCTGGTCGTTGCCCACTAGTGTATAGGTTATAATCTAACCTTAGGGCTGCATTGAAAGTTCCTGACGGCTCATTGATTGGAAGTAATCCTTGCTGGACTCTTATCTCGTCTGATACCTGTCCTGATGCACTATCGGCATAGTTAATTCCTGCAGTTGTTGTCAAATTAGGATACCAAGCACTTAAGGCTTCTTGGAGAACAAACTGATTACGTTCCAAGGTCAGTTGCGCTTGCTGTAATTCCTGATTATTACGCTTTGCCAGTTCTATGGTCTGTTGCAGGGTAATGGGCTGTGTGATATCGATCTGGACTTCCTGGCTTTGGGTAGGAAATGATAAAGGATTGGGGTCAGGATCAAGAAACTCTGGCGCAGAGGTTCCAGGGGTTCCTGAGCTTCCAGAGGTTTGTGACATTAATTCAGGGTTTTCCCCTGTGGCAGATTCAACCACCGTATCCTCACCAACGTCTACGGATTCCGTTCGCGAAGCGTCGCCTTCGGCGAATGGCGCTGCTAGTTCAGCCACCGCAGGAATCGACTCCTCCTGCTTTGGCTGGTCAGTAGGCAGGATGGTTTGATCAATAATTTCTTGGACTAATTCTTCTTGGACTAATTCTGCTTCTGAGAGTGAGGAATCTACAGAGGGAATAGACTCCTGTTGCTCTGGTTGATTGGAAGCTGGGGTAGTGTTATCCATGACTTCTACCACTAGCTTCCCTACCTCTGGGTTTGGGGCTGCTTCTGTTAAGGATTCTTGGTTAGGTGTAGCTACTGAGTTACTCTGAGGCTTAGTAAGTGATGGTAAATCTTCTGAGGCTCCGGATTCCATGCCGCTCAAGGCAATTGCCGTCCCCACACCCACAGCTAATATATAACGAAAAGTTGGCATAGATTTTACAGTTGATTTTAGTCTTAGCAGAACTACTTCTCTTGCTCAATTTAGCAACCAATGGCAGGATAATGGCTTGCTATTGGGTTTAGCAAAGGAATATTCCCGGTTTGCATATCTAAATCAGGATTGAGCCTCAAATTGCCATTTTTATAGGAGTTGCCTTTTAACAAGACTTTATTATAGTGGGCAATGGCTTCACAGTATCCTCATATTGGCAATTTTCTGTTGCAGGGAGAAAAGTGACTAGATGCGTTTGCTTTTAGCGGAAGCAAAGCTTCATCGCTTTTAGCGGAAGCGAAGCTTCATCGCATAACCCCTAGAATAATCTGTCACACATTTCAATTGTGAATAGGGGCTGATCAGGAGATTGGGAGATGGGGAGATTGGGAGACTGGGAGATCGGGAGATGGTAGACTGGCTTTTGCACAAGGGTCGCGATTGACCGTAGGTCACGCTACTTGAGGTGGAAATTTAAATGCATATTAGCTGACTGCTTGCTGTGATCGTAAAACTGGGTTGAGTAGGGATGGGAAGATAGGAAAATTGCAGGATGGAGAGATGGGAATTGATCAACTTTTTGTCAATCCACATATCGGGTTAATCGGTTAAATTATATTACTGAGCCGATGATATAGTATCAGGAATTGGCATCAATTACGATAAAACTCTTCTTTTTTGACCTTAGGTTAGATTGCGGTGGGGTTGAACAGCCGGACAGGTTTTCCAGTCTGCAACACTACCAAAGCATTATCTCCGTTTTTGTCAAGATTACTTGATAGTCAGGGTTAGTTTTGTTCCAAGGGATTTGCCTTCGCTTTTAGCGGAAGCTGAGGCCTTTGGCCACGCGGGGCGCGTTCGCTTCATCGCGTAGCGGCTCGTACCGAGCATCGCATTCTATTGCTTAATATCTATTAATAATCGACCAATTAACCAAACTGTGTATGTCTAAGGTCTATAGCTAAGGATTGACAGTGGGATAATGTTCTTTCTTGAAACAAAGCGTTAGCAATCGGGCAATAGACCTTCTTCCAGTCAAATAACCTAAGTTTTTAAAAAATAAGCAGCCATAAAAATAAGTCGCCCATGGAGCAAAAATTCATCAATAAAAATTACTTATTTTTTAAATAAGTTTTATGAATACATTTATAGTATTTATCATAGATATTTGTGATAGGTTTTTATCTATTTATATGACGTATTAACTATTGCCTTAAAATCCATACTTTTTCGGTTCCCTGTTCCCTGTTCCCTGTTCCCTGTTCCCTGCTCCCTGTTCCCTGTTCCCTGTTCCCTGTTCCCTGTTACCTGTTCCCTGTTCCCTGTTCCCTGTTACCTGTTCCCTGTTCCCTGTTCCCTGTTCCGCTGTTTATACACTTCATCGCTAGCCTAACTTTGTCTATTTTTTTTCTATAGTTTTTTCTAGTTCAGATTAGATAATTTAGTCAGAAAATTAAGAGCACCACTGACTAATTAATAATGATAAAACCCTGAACTATATATTATGAAGCACTCTGACGTTCAGCATAATTATAATGTGGTTAACCTATAAAAGTGAGAAGCCATTAATTACAAAAAATCTTGAAATTTTTTATTTTGGAGAACTTTGATAGCTTTTTTGATGTCCTGGGTACGGTCTTTTTTTGCAATTAAGGTAGCATTGCGATCGCGTACCACCACCACATCGTCTAAACCAATAGTAACAATCACCTCATCGTCACTACTAGAGTAGACAATTGCTCCTTGAGTATCCAGTTCTACATGATTAGCCATTGCGACATTTTTAGCATCGCCATTATGCAAGCGTTCTAAGGCATTCCAATCTCCCAAATCATCCCAACCAAAGGAGGCTGGTAAAACATAAGCTAGCTTTGTTTTTTCCATCAAAGCATAGTCAATACTTTTCTTCTCTAGCTCAGCATAAGCCGCCACACCTTTTTCTTCTAAAGGGGCAATAATTTCTGGTGCATGGGTGCGCAATTCATCTAAAACTACCCCAGCCCGGAAAATGAACATCCCACTGTTCCAGCTGAATCGACCAGTAGACAAAAATTCCTCAGCCGTCTCCTGGTTAGGCTTTTCGGTGAACCGACTGACCTGATACACTGGCAATCCCTCAAACGTGCCAGTCTTATCACCTTGCTCAATGTAACCGTAGCCTGTAGAAGGGTATTGGGGGGTGATGCCTAAGGTTACAATCGATGACTCAGCGGCAGCCAATTGAGCAGCCGCCTTGATAGTTTGCTGAAACCCTTGCTCATCTTCAATCCAGTGGTCAGCAGGGAAAAAGCCCACTACCGCATCTTCTCCGTAAGCCTTAGCAATCTCTAGAGTTGCCCAAGCAACCGCTGGTGCTGTATCCCGTCCTTCTGGTTCCGCTAATAGATGCTTCTGGGGTAATGATGGTAGTTGTTGAGTCACTCCCTCAGCTAACATAGCAGAAGTAATCACCCACAAGTGTTCTGGCCCGACCGTCAGCTTACTCAATCGGTCAGCCGTTGCCTGCAAAAGACTCTTGCCACTACCATCCAAACATAAAAACTGCTTGGGTCGGTGCTTACGGCTCAACGGCCAAAACCGTTCTCCTTTGCCACCAGCAAGAATCACAGGGATGAGAGAGTTATCCATGATGTAGCCTTAACTGTAGTTTTCTGCTACATACTAACCTCACTTTCCCTGATTCAGCTGCTATTGGCTGTAGATTATGAAAAATGGTTAAAGTACTTCTTTAGCCATTACATTAGTTCTTACATTAGTCCTTAAATTAGTCATTTGTCCACCAATTCCTTCATCCCTGTTCAGGGATTGCTGTTGTGCATTGATCACAAAGGACTAATCACTCTTAGATGTTCCTCAAAGCGCTTTCACCAGGAGCTTTAGCCGTGGGTAGCCAAAGCGCTTTTTTCAATTAAGCCACTTTGAAGGTAGGCAAAATGCTTTATTGGCTTTGACTTACAGACTTATAGACTTATAGGCCAACAACAATATCTTAAACTGTACCCAAAGGCTACAGTTTAATTGGATAGCCAACTATAGGCTTGGAACTTGAATCCTTTAACAGTCATCACAATTCATAGGTAGATTTGGATACAGGTGTGATTAATAATGCCTCAGCTTCAACACCCCAACCATCACCCCAAGAGGGTGATACAGGAGTTTCCTACTCTCAGCTTGACCTGACTACAGACCTAGACGCTTCTGTGTCTGGATTAAGATTAACCTTTGCCCCCTATTTGCGGTGGGTATTCTGGAGTAGCGCTTTTGTCCTGACAGCAGTTATTTCTGCGGCTTTGGGAGCTACCTTAGCCCTAGTTACCCCATTGTCGCCCCTGATTAAATCCCATTCTCAACCCGAAAAGGCTAAAATCCCCCAGAATCAACCAGCCGCTTCTGAGCACAAGTCTTGGCGTAAAAGCTTTCCCTACAACCTGTCACGACCGGTGAATATCCTGGTGATGGGCATAGACCGAGTCCCAGATGCGTTGCCAGGTTCCCCAGAGGTTTTTGGTGGTCGCAGTGATACCCTATTGCTGTTGCGCTTAGACCCCAAGGACCACTCCGTGAATATGCTTTCAATTCCACGGGATACGAGAATAGAAATTCCCGGTGTTGGGATAGTTAAAATTAACGATGCCAATGTCAAAGGTGGATCTACCTTAACCGCAGAAGTGGTTAGCCGTACCTTAAATGATGTGCCAATTGATAGGTATGTGCGCATTACCACTGATGCATTTCGGGAACTTGTGGACTTGGTCGGTGGGCTGGAAGTCTTTGTGCCTGAGAGGATGGAATATGTAGATCTCACTCAGAAACTGGAAATTGATTTAGAACCAGGGTGGCAAACCTTGAATGGAGACCAAGCCGAACAATTTGCTCGATACCGAAAAGACAATGGTGATATTGCTCGGATACAGCGGCAGCAGATCTTACTCAAGGCACTGCGCCAGCGTTTAGTTACTCCCAGTGTCGTGCCTCGTTTACCAAAAATCCTGCGAGTGATGCAGCAGTATATTGATACTAATCTTAGCTTAGAGGAAATCTTGGCACTGGTCGGTTTTGGTCTAGAGGTTGGCAAAGATAATATCAGAATGGTACTCTTGCCCGGTCGATTCAGCAAGGCTGATGAATACATTGCCAGTTACTGGCTGATGAATTCACGAGGGCGAGACCGAGTGATGAGTGAGTATTTCGAGCAAGAGCCCAAATACAAGAGTTCATTAAAGCGCCGCCGTTCACCCCATCGGGTCAGAATTGCAATTCAAAATGCTACCGATGACCCAGAACTTGGTCGCCGTGTTGCCCGGTATTTAGCCAGAAATGACTTCTACAATGTCTATTATGTCTCAGATTGGCCTGACCGCTTGTCCCAGACTGAGATTATTGTTCAGCAAGGGGACATAAAAACAGCAGATATTGTCAAAAAAGTCCTGGGACTAGGTAGAGTAGAAGCATCCTCTACTGGTCATCTCAAATCTGAGCTGACGATTCGAGTCGGTGAAGATTGGTTAGAGAGGGAGTTTTAGGCTTTAAGTTTTAAGGAGTCAGGTTGACAAGTGATTAGGGTGATTTGGCGACGCTTATTGGGACTAATTTTAGTTCTGGTTATGGCTTGGCTATGGGTGCTTTTATCGGCTACTCCTGCCTATGCTCAGGAGAATACAGTAAATCATGCCCTTACGGATTTGAGTTATCATGACTATTCCAATCAGAATTTAGTTGGTGGCGTATTTGCAGGCGCTGAAATGCGAGGCACAAACTTCCAAGGTGCTGACCTGAGTGGATCTATCTTCACCAAGGCCAATTTATTGAAAGCCAATCTCGAAGGTGCAAATCTGACCAATTCTTTGGCAGATCGGGTATTTTTAGACCAAGCTATTTTGACCAATGCTATTTTGACCAAGGCAATTATGAATAGCACCAGGTTTTACGATGCCGAGATAACTGGTGCTGATTTTACTGATGCCTTGATTGACCGCTATCAGGCTAAACTGATGTGTAAGCGTGCTACTGGGGTAAATCCTGTAACTGGTATCTCCACACGGTATAGTTTAGGCTGTCGCTAGGCTTAAGGAGTTGAGTTGGGCTAAGGGGTTCCAGAGCAGGATGTCTTGTAATAATTGCTGATAACCAGCCACATTGGGATGGAGACCATCTGGAGATAGGTGTTGGAAGCACCAATCATAACCACGGGACGTCCATAAATCAAAAATGTCCAGATAGGGAATTTGACGCTTCAGACACGCAAGGCGAGTTGCTTCTTTGTAGTAGTACTGGTCAGCATGAGTGTAGTAAAAACAATCGAGAAAGGGCATTTTCCTTTCATCAACTGGTACCATGCCCACAAATAGCACTGGACAGAGTTGCTGAGCTAGCTCAAGCAGATTGGCTAGTTCTTCCTGGAAACTCTCAAAATTAGTAAAATTCTTGCCATCGGGACGTCCTAAACGGGCTGAATCGTTAACGCCCACCGATAAAATAATGGCATCTGGTACACGGTTTCTGAGTTCACCACGACTGCGAAATTCATGTTCTAGTCGCTTGTGGACTTGGGTAACCCCATCACCCCGAACTCCCAAATTGTAGAGTACATGACCAGGACTATCGGGTAACATCCACTGACGTCGCAGTCGCTCTACCCAGCCGCCACCTTCTGGATCTCCAAATCCATAGATCAGACTATCTCCGAGGACAACGAACTTCAGGGGAGTTCTTTGAAGCTGATGGAATGACTCAAAGCTAGGAGCGGCAAGTGTTTGCATAGACAAGATTTATTTGGTCAGATAATTGTTAACAACTCGACACACTCTTGATAGCTTAGCAATGGTATGATTTTTTGTATATGTAAAAGGTACATCTACCACAGGAGTCAATCTAAGTACTCTGACCCCTAAGGTAGCCCATCAATGCGATCGCATCGGTGCTGCGATACTATTGAGAGATACCATGTACAGACCCCATTTACCAAAAATTTTGGGTTTAAAGCCCCGTCCTTCTAGGACGGCTTTTGATTGAAACAAGAAAAAACTTAATATTATACACGAAGTTTGTTGTATAATTAAGATAGGTACAGGCGGCAAAACCGTTGGCTCAGCCGGGAGAGAGACCCGTCACTGATTGACCATAAAGGAGTAATGCCTAGAGGGTAAGGAAAGTCCTCTTAAAAAACCTAATCGTCAATTAACAGTTGGCGTGTGAACCCAGAAAAATCACTATGCACGATAAGCAAGGTACGGTGGGGTTAGAAGTTACCGTAATCAGAGGGTCGCCTTTAAGGGTTACAGGCTATGCATAAAAGGGTTAAAACTTTTTTATTAAGGCGACCCTCTGATAAGGTTTCGTCTCCGGCACACCGAAACCTGAGCAAAGGAAGAGAAACAGACTTTTTAAGGCACTTCCAATAAGTACTTAAACGCCTAAGAAGAACTGCCCTCTGGGTCTGTCGTGAATTGACTGGGAATTTGGTCTTGAACGGATTTGCGGGTTTTGTACTGTCCCATTTTTGGCAGAGTCAAAGATAGGAACTCGGCGGTTTAAGGCGGTTCGTTGATCTAGGAATCCCCGCTATGCGCAAGGCGGAGAGTGTCAAACATAAGTAGGCTGGGATAGTTTGGTAGAACTTCCCAGCCTTGGTTAGATATATAGTTTCGGTATAGTTAGTAGATGAGGTATAGATAGTACAAATTCACTGTTCTTTCTTATTATTGTCATACATAGCAAGCAATGTAAGTAGCAATCACGCAACTTCACAAATTCTTTCACTTTTTGATGGTATATTATTAACCTCAAGAAAAGTTTTATGACTTGTATCAGGGGTAACCCCTAGTTTAGGAGTGAAGTATGCTAGGGTAGAGGGGGCGATACTGATTTTAACCAGAAATAGCAAAACCTGATAAACCTTATGCTGCACAAAAGCTATAACTTTGATTCAATGGACATTCTGCAACGGACGGAGCAGCTAGTAAGTGCAGCTTCTAATCGTTATCGGATCACTGTACAAGTGGCCAGCCGTGCCAAGCGCCGTCGCTTCGAAGATTTTGAAAGTCTAGATGAGCCATCCATGAAGCCAGTGCTGCGAGCAATTGTTGAGATGTCTGATGAATTGACCCAGCCAGAGATTATTGCGGACTAAGCTATAGTGCTGAGTGAGTCAGGGGGTAAGGGCGTCAGGGGCAAGAGTAGTTCATTCCCTAGTTTCATCTTAAGGTTGTGTCGGAATGTTCCATAGCCGTATCGAAGCAATGTACAAGACTAATGGAATTAAACTAGCGCTAGGTTTAGCTCTTACCACTTTGACGAGTGGTTTACTATTGCTGTGGGAATCCCACGACCAAGGGTCCGGTGTCTTCCAGCTCCTAGGAGCACAGCCTGCTGTCGCCCAGTTTTTTATTCCCCCTGAGCTTAGCAAGGTAGTATATCAGCGTTTACCGGATTTACCACAAGAGAACCAATACATTAGTAAAGAAAGCGGTGAAGTAGCTGCCAATAATACCCTGGTTAACCGCTTAATTCGGTATCACGTCTATGGTAAAAAACGGTTGCCCAATTACCGTTTTGATTGGAAATTGACCATGGCTGACTATCTAGGTGCGTACGATTACCTAGTCGCATCCCAGTATCCCAGTGGGGATACCTTAACCGAAAATCCCATGGAAGGGGATATTGCAGCGATAGAACAATTAACTCGTGCCGAACGGGATGCATTAGTAAGCGTTTTAGTCAACATATTCAATCCCAATCGCAGTGAAACTGTGGCACCAGAGTCGAGCACACAACCATCACCTGCCACACCATCACCTGCTACAACCTCCAATCCTACATCACCTGCCACAACCTCTAATCCTAGAAGAGGAGTATCTTTACCTCAACCAGGAGATGCTCAGTTACTCAAACCTAATTGACTTGTTGGTGAATTGGGCAGAATCAGGTTTATGGAACGTCTGGTTAAACATGGAGAAGGCTGGCGTATTGGTTGGGATCCTGAGGCTCCTAACTATAAAGGTTTAGTGGGTGGTGAGGACTGGGCATTTGAGCTAACGGAGTCGGAGTTGAATGACTTTTGTCGCTTGTTGCTGCAATTAGCTCAGACTATGAGTGAGATGGCAAGTGAGTTGATGGATGAAGAGAAAATCACTTGCGAAGCAGAAAGCGATTGGCTATGGATGGAGGTAGAGGGCTATCCTTCCGCTTATACGCTACGGTTGATTTTGAATCAGGGACGCTGTTGTGAGGGGAGCTGGGTGGCAACAGCGGTTCCAGGGTTGCTAGCAGCAGCTAAGTCTGTGAAAGTATTTTAGTTTGGTTGTTCAAATCTCGAATAGTGTGGTATAGTAAATAAGGTTTTCCGGGGCGTAGCGCAGCTTGGTAGCGCACCACTTTGGGGTAGTGGGGGTCGTGGGTTCAAATCCCGCCGCTCCGATTCATTGGCTATATATAGTCAAGGTATAGAGAATGGTATGGGGCTTCGTTCAGAATTGAGGCGGAGCCTATAGACAGACATAGCCTGTTCTCTAGCCTGTTCTTGTGGAAAAAATTATTTATCTTGAAATAGTTTACCAATGTGGTAAACTATTAGTGTGAGTATAGGTATTAATGTCAGTTTCGCATATCCAAAACTGAAAAAGCTATGTGAGCAATCATCAGCTCAAAAGCAATTAGGAGCAAAAGCAGCACAAAAGCTCAAAAGGCGATGATCAGATTTATTCGCAGCCAAAGCGGTCACGGAGTTAGTGGCAGCAAGACCTCATGCCGTGCAGTCCCATAAATTAGGCAAAAGCTTTTATCAGAAATTTTCTAATTTTAAACACCTATTTGCTCTCGACCTACATAAACGAGTTCGTTTAGTATTCCAAGCTGATGTTGAACCGTTGCCCTTGAAGGCAGATGAAAGCTTGGATTGGTCAAAAGTTAATCAGCTTTGTATTCTATTTGTGGAAGATTATAATGACTAATTCTAACTATACCTTTGAACCGGATTGGGTCTCTCCTCCAGGAGAGACAATTGCTGATTTGCTGGAAGAACGAGATTGGACGCAAGCAGCTTTGGCAGACCGTTTGGGCTATACTCCTAAACACCTTAGTCAGCTTGTTAATGGTAAAGCACCTATTACGAAAGATACCGCAGTGAAGCTGTCACGGGTATTAGGAAGTACAGAGGGGTTTTGGCTCGAACGAGAAGCTCAATATCGTGCTGCTTTAGCAAAAATCGCAGAAGCTGAACGTCTTGAAAGCTGGGTAGATTGGCTCGACGAATTTCCTGTAAAGGAATTGCAGAAAGCAGGACAAATTAGTGACTGTCGTTTGGATTCAAGAAATAAGCCTCGTGTTGTGCAAGAGCTGCTTCAGCTGTTTGGAGTGGCTTCTCCTGATCAATGGCGAGCTTGTTATGGTAACCTAGCGGTGTCTTTTCGACGTTCTCGTACTGGACAGGATAATACCGGTGCCATCACAACTTGGATGCGCCTTGGTGAAATCAAAGTAGAGAAGTTAGATTGTCCCCAATTCAACCGCGCCAAGTTTGAGAAAGCGGTTCAGGAAATTAGAAAATTGACAGTACTACCACCAGAAGATTTTCTACCACGTCTTCAACAGCTTTGTTTTGAGGCTGGAGTGTTATGGGTGTTAGTGGAAAAAATCCCAGCTGCGGGGGTTAGTGGGTTAGCAAGGTGGTTAAATCCTCATCGACCTCTGATTCAGATGTCTCTTTATGGCAAAACTAATGACCGTTTCTGGTTTACTTTTTTCCATGAAGCTGCTCATATTATTTTGCATGATAAAGAAGAGAAAAATGCTATTTTTCTAGATGAGTGGAATCAGGGAGAAAAACTAGAGTCAGAGCAAGAGCGCGAGGCTAATGAACAGGCGCGAGACTGGTTGATTCCTGCTGAATATGAAGAAGAATTGTATTATATTCATTCTAAGGAAAAAGTAAAAGCTTTTTCAGATAAGTTAGGAATTCATCCTGGAATTGTTGTTGGTCGTTTGCAGCATGAAGAAAAAATACTCTATAATCAGATGAACGATTTAAAGCATAAATTAACTGCTGATTTAATTCAGCAGCTATACCAACCTAATAATCAGGGACCAAAGGATAGTGCTCAGACAGGATTAGATGCTGATAAAAATCAATATAATGAGTCAGATTATGAAAATTTGCTTCAGTATATTACTGACAATTTAGATAAAGAATGTAAACGATCTCTGGGAGAGTTTAGAGGGATTGCACCCAAATTGTTAGAAGGTCAAGATGCTCAAGAATGGGTCAATAACCAGCGTGATCAATGGGCAGAAAGGGAAAAAGTCTGGAGATAAACAGAGTGATATTAGATGAGGCATTAGAGGGAGTTAAGACTATTTTTCTTGATACTTCTCCAGTGATTTATTATCTAGAGAATCATGCTGTTTTTGCCGATGTAGTACAAGGGGTAATCAATAAGTTAGATGGGGGAGAGTTACAAGGAGTAATTTCTCCGGTGACGTTGGCTGAATGTTTGGTCAATCCTTTGAAGAATCGCGATCAGAAGTTACAGCAAGATTATGTTGATTTTCTCCTGCGTCATAAGTCAATTAGGATGGTACAAATTGAAACAAAAATTGGAATTTTAGCTGCACAGTTACGAGCAAAATATAGTTTAAAACTGCCTGATGGGTTTCAGGTTGCCACGGCGATAAGAAGCGGGTGTGAGGCTTTGTTGACGAATGACGACCAATTCCGGCGCGTTTTTGATTTACAGGTGTTAGTAGTTAAGGATTTTGTGACAGGGAATATTTTGTGATGGGTGAGGGGAGGTTAAAACGTGGGTGGCTTGTGTGGCGTTCGGTAGCCCTCAAGCTCCTGAAGTTCGGGAATATAAGGGCTATGGAGTTGTTTAATTTAATCGGAGTAGTGCGATGAAGCGTTTCGGCAAAGCCGACGCTACGCGAACGCAAAGCGTGGCCTACGGCCTCAGCTTCCGCGCTTATGCGATCGCACTCAGTTCTTCAAGGATTGGACAAGGGTTGGTATCTTTGGAGAAGCGATTAGCCCAAAGGGCTACGCTACGCGAACGCATTTTAAATTAATCTCCATAAAAGTCTTCATCTAATAGCTGTTCAATTGTAAAAGGACATTGATTGGGATAGTCTTCAGGGTTGGGCTTACGAATGCCAAAGCTGGCTTTTTTACCTTCTTTTATAGCTAACCTTCGAGCATCTTGATAAGCTTTAGCGATCGCGTAGCGTAGCCCTTTGGGCTAATCGCTTCTTCTAAATAACGTTTAAATGAAGGACTGTCTTGTAAATCTTTTTGGATACGAAACCGATGTTCTGTGACTGAACTATACCAACTTCCTTTCATGGACTCAGCAGCGTCAGTTTGAACCATTATTTTGAGTAAATGGGCAATCAAGATGGTTAAATTGCTAATGAAGGCTCGCTTTTCAGCCTTTCCCATGTCCTCTAACTCAAGCAGCAAATTATCCCAATCAATTGCCGATAAATTTCTGGCTTTTATTTGTTCAACGAGGATTTCTCGCCAACGGTTAAAATCTTGTTCATACATAGTTTTTTATCAGTTAAAATTAGGCTTTATACCAACAATAAATGAACCGATTTCAAAGTAGTATTATTATACCATTAAAGTTGTATTTTGGGTGAAACGATAGTTAAACCCAACACAGGATCATGTAAATCTCATCAAGATTTACCGTAAAGTACATCGCACTATCCTAATAGTTTGTCAGATGCGGCCTGTGTTCCTTTCCCTCTTCCCAATAAGCGCCGCCACATCACCTGTATAATTGAGTTAATCTCAGTAGTTTCCTCTTCTGACTTCCCTACTCCCTACTCCCTACTCCCTACTCCCTAGCAGGAAATTACCTTATCCAATTGATAACTGCGTAAGCATTCAGCCGTCAGCATTCAGCCGTCAGCCGTGAGCTAAAAGCTCACGCGTGCGCGTTCAGCTTACGTAACAAAGATTAAACGAATGCTTACTTGTTTTATTTAAAAGCTCAAAGCTCAAAGCTGAGAGCTTTGAGCTTTGAGCTGAATGCTTACGATAAAAAGCATACATACCAGGGTACAGAGCAATGTCTATTCCAGAAATTAGCCAGGAAATTATTCGTTCTTATACCAGTAGCCAATCTTGGCAAAGAGGAAAAGCTTATTATCACGATGGCCATGTTATAAGAGTAGTTCAACGGGGGAAATTAATTACAGCAGACGTTGAAGGTAGTGATATTCGCCCTTATCAAGAGGTGCGACCCGTGGCGAATTTAATAATTAGATGCGGAAAGCGCACCTATTAATATTGGTTTTGAGGAAGAGGAATTAGACACAGGTTATTGTAGTTCTAGGATTATGGAGGCTACTGCCAACATATTAACATTATTAGTATGCTTGCATAAACCAGAACTAGTTGAACAGCGTCCTAGTTTAGAGTAAATTTTAGATCGCCTTAATGAAGTTCAGACACAAAATTTAATTCACGAGTTAGTAGCTAATAACCCTCAATTAATGGATGATATTGAGTATTTTGCCGATCGGGTTGCGCCACTATATGTAATTACATCATCTCCAGAAACCCTCCCCCAACGGGAGATGGGGAGATGAGGGAGATGGGGGAGATGGGGGAGATTTTTATTAAGGGTATAGCAGTCGAAGTAAAGCTTAGGACATATTTCTTTTCCCAGCTGTTGGAGCTCCCAGCTGTTGAAGCTCCCAGCTGTTGAAGCTCCCAGCTGTTGAAGCTCCCTTTAAACCAAAATACTATGTCCTAAACTATATTTCAGTTGCTATAATTAGCCTCACATGATATAAGCACCTCAAGTAGAACCTCAAGTAGCGCATTAGCTGATACGCGACACGCTGATAGCTTACATTAACAATTACCTTTTGAATTTAGCAATGCCCAAAATAGCTTTCCTGCTACTGGGCTACTTGGCTAAGCTGACTTGCAACTCCAGGCAATTCCGACCATTGACCTGTAAGCGATACTCCACCCGATCCATTAGTCGATGGATAATTAGCCAGCCATAGCCGTTTTCCTGTAAATCACCTGGATTCGGTGGTTTATAAGAGGATGGGTCAAATCCTTGACCATAGTCCCAAATCTCCAGAGCAATATCCCGTTCTTTGAGTTCTAGGCGAATCAAGATCGGTAAATTCGGTTGATCGCGATGAGCATGACGAACTACGTTAGAGTAAGCTTCCACTAACACCAATCGCAAACGATTGGATAGACTAGGCCAATCAACACGATTTCCGAGTTCAACCTGCAAAATCCCCATAAACCAGTTTTCGACAATGCTCAAAAACTTGAGGTCACTCGGTATCTGTAGTTCTGTTTTCATCCACTACAATACCTCCAGAGATACTAGGGTTTGGTCGTCTTCCTGAATCGGGTTGGTACGCTCTCGAATCCGAGCTAATAAATGACTCAGGTCAAAGGGAGCAGGCTCCTGAAGCAGAAGCTCCCAAAGACCGGATGACTCAAGCCTAGAACTGGTGCTGGTTGACCCATCGGATGAAGAACCTGTCACTGGATTCACTGGATTCAGGGTTGCTTCCGTAATTCCATCACTTGTTAGTAGCAGGATGCTACCTGAATTTAATCTTAAATGTCCTGATTCCGCCTGCCAAATTGGCAAAATTCCTAAGGGAATACCCCTAGCCTGAAGGTAAGTCGGCTCTGGAGTTTTTGACTCTGAGTGTTGTTGGACTACTTGGTGATCAGACCAAACCATAGGATAGGTATGACCAGCATTAGCGTAAACCAACTGTTGCTTGTCAGGGGTATAACGAGCCAAGACCAGGGTAATAAAACAGTTGGTATGATAGAGGTCATCTGACATGATGTGGTTAAGATTTTGGATCACTGTTTTTGGGTCTGGTGATGTTTCTTGAGCAAGTTCCCGTCGTAACATCGACATGGCACTGGTCATAAGTAAGGCAGCAGGTACCCCTTTACCGGACACATCTCCCACTGCTAGCCATATATCTCCTTGGGGATGAACATAGACTTCAAAAAAATCCCCACCAATCTGTCGCGCTGGGGTGCAGTGAGCTTGCACTCTCACCTGTTCCATCTCTGGCCAACTCTGACGCAGCAAATTATTCTGAATCTGGCGAGCTACATCTAGTTCATCCCGCATCTGCTGAGCCTGTAACTGGGTGCGTTGGAGTAGTTTTGCCTGAGAAATCGCTAACGCTGCTTGTTTAGCAACGGCTTCTATCAGCTGGATATCTTCTTTATTCCAAGACCCTTCACTCCCTTGCTGGTAGAGACACAACACCCCTAAGATCTGTTGTTGGTCCGGTAGGGGAACGATCAAATGCACCGAATTCTGACCATCCCTTGTTTCTGGCCACGACTTAGTCTCGGGTTTATCTAATACCTGTTGTATCATCAAATCAGGATTAGGGATATGAGGTGTATTGCCATCCCCAGAAACCTTGTAGGTGAAACATTCTGGTGTGAGTTGGTTGAACTCTACCGGTCGCAGGATACAACCGGTAGCATCAAAGGCTTGACCCATGGTGGTCACTACCTTTTGCAGTAGACTACTATAATCTAGGGATTCTCGAATTGCCGTTGTCACCATATTGAACAATTCTTCCCGTCGTAAGGCCCGAGAAAGTTCCCTGGTTCTTTTTTTTAGCACTTGGTAAGTTTCCGCAGCTTGTCGCACCACTGCTTTTAGTTCCTCACCCTGCCAAGGCTTTGTGATGTACTTATAGACCTGACCTGAGTTAATTGCTGCCACCAAATCTTCTATATCTGTGTAGGCAGTCAACAGGATGCGAATTGTATCTGGAAAACGCTCTACTGTCCTGCTTAAGAATTCTGTTCCATTCATTCCCCCTAGGCGCTGATCTGAGATAATAATCGCCATCTCTCCTTCGGTGTCCAAAATATCTAAGGCGGTTATGGCATCATTAGCTCTGAAAACTTGAAATTTTCGGCGGAAGGTTCTGTAAAGTAGATCTAAGTTGTCAGACTCATCGTCTACTACCATCAATTTGAGTTTGTCTTGATTTCCCTGACTCATCACTAATTTTGCTTGGTAAGGGGAAAACCGAAAACTCCTGTGATTTTACCCACGGGCAGGAGGCTTTCCCCTTTGAGTTTAGCTTGGAGTTTCTGTATGTCCCTAGAGTCCACTGTTGGCGAAGTCGTCATTAAGCAAAACCTTGAACAGTTTCTCCTAGTGCTGTCGGTGTCTTTGAGTGTGGCAACCCTATCTAGGATTTTTTCCTGGTTCCGTAAAATTCCTTACACCCTATTACTGGTAATTGTCGGGTTAGGGTTGGCTTTTGTGGATGTCCGACTGGTTAACTTATCACCAGAACTGATTCTGGAAATTTTCCTACCCCCCCTACTCTTTGAAGCCGCTTGGAATATCCGCTGGCGGGACTTACGACGGGATTTGGTACCGGTGAGTCTATTTGCGATCGCTGGGGTAATTATTTCCGTAGTTGGCATTGCCTTTGCTATCAATCAGCTGACAGGACTACCCCTGACCATTGCTTTATTGGTTGGAGCTAGTCTTTCTGCAACTGACCCAGTTTCGGTTATTGCTCTATTTCGGGAATTGGGTGCGGATAAACGGCTGAAAACTCTGATGGAGGGGGAAAGCCTATTTAATGATGGGGTAGCAGTGGTTGCTTTTAGTTTATTAGTCGGACTACCCCTAGGACTAGAAGAATTTTCCATTGCCACTAGTGTTGCCCGTTTCTTAGGGTTTGTGGGGATTGGGATTGGCATCGGTTGCATCATTGGTTTTGGGATTTCCTACGCCACCCAACGCTTTGATTTACCCCTGGTGGAGCAATCCCTGACCTTGGTTTCTGCTTATGGCACTTATTTAATTGTGGAGGAACTAGGGGGATCCGGTGTGATTGGGGTAGTCACCGTTGGGGTGATCTTGGGCAATTTTGGCTCCCGGATTGGTATGAACCCCCGTACCCGGTTGATTGTGTCTGAGTTTTGGGACTTTTTAGCCTTTTTTGTGAACTCGATTGTCTTTCTACTGATTGGTGATCAAATAAAGATAGCTAGTTTAGGCCAAAATATCCACTTAATTGCGGTTACTATCTTGGCTGTACTACTGACGAGAGCGATCGCAATTTATGGTTTGGGCGCATTCAGCAATATCTTGGTCAACTCTCAAATTGGTTGGCGGGAACAAACTGTCCTATGGTGGGGTGGCTTGCGAGGTTCGGTTTCCATTGCTCTGGCCTTAAGTGTGCCAGTTGTGTTAGAAGGACGGCAAGATATTATCGAAACTGTGTTTGGCGTGGTACTGTTTACCCTGCTAGTCCAGGGGTTAACCACCCGATGGTTTCTCGAAAAGTTAAATTTAATTGGTGACCAACCCCTACGTCAGCAATATTCGGAAGTTCTTGCCCGTCGCATCGCCCTGAATCGGGTCAGAAATTATCTTGAGGAGGGCTTAAAGACCACAGAAATCGATTCCGACCTGTGGCGCTATCAAACCAAACTTATCGATACCCAACTGACAACGATTAACGATGAAATTGAGGAGTTACGGAGTAACAACCCTCAACTCCAAACCCTTGACCTTGAGCAACTTCAAGAAACCATGTTAGATATTGAAGCCGATACCTACGCCGAATTTATTCGTTCTGGACGGCTCAATGAAAACCTTTCGCCCATTATGCAGCAGGTACTTATTGAGGCAGATCAGAAAACCATTGATATTGAGGGTGTGAGCTAATTGTGGAATGATTAAAGGTAATTTAGAACAGTTTGGGGCGAGAGGGTCGCTAATTGGCAATTTAATTGAAGGCTTGCTGGCTCTAAGTACAGTAATTGTTTTTGTGTTTAGCACCTGGCCTGTTTTCACTCGGATTTCGCGAGGGATGGATTTACACCATCATGGTTATCAAGTTGTCATGGTTCAGTAGACCAAGCGGCTAATCCCCCAAACCTTATTTAGGTATGATTTCTAGCCAACGAATCGCACGTATGTCCCTGTACCAAGGATGAGTATTCTTGAGATTGGGTAAAGTCTTTTTCTGGGAGTAGTAATCTGGATTGTCCCTTAATTCGGAAAGATGGCAGACAAGAGGACAAGCATTAATTGAACAGCGATTTTCCTCGTACCAACGAAACCGATCGGCCAACAAATAGTTATATTGAGCACACAGCATTGACAGCCAGTGATCTATCTTGGCTTTTTGCTGCTTTGTTGGTTTTAAGCGGTACTGGTACGCGATTCTCATTTGACTTGTTCTCTAGCTCATCGAGCTACTATTAGTATAATATACAGCTAGTCAAAGCGCTAGTCATAATGAAAACAATAAAAATTACAATTAGACTTACCGATTTCGAGAAAAGACAATTGGAGCAAGAAGCAAAACGGAGGGGAATGACTCAGTAATCAATACATACAATGAAGTTTTATAGCTCGTCTTCGTGATCCAAAAGACCCTGTGCAAAATTCATCCCACACTCATGCTGCGCATGTTCGTTGTGGGGCTTCTTTTGCCGGACAGCTAAGGGGATGCAGTGGAATGCCAAATCCCAGGCTGCAAACCAGGGATATTCCCATTTATCTGGCATAGAAAGAATATCTGCATTGTCGAGATGATTCCATTGGTGATTCCTGACTTTGAGACGTTCTGGTGGAGGTGGGGGTTGATTGGGGTCACCCTTGAGCCAGGTTTCTACGTTGTAGTAATAATACTGTTTACTCCACAACAGTCCTGCGAAGGCTTGACGCTGAATATTACGCTGATCATTATTAAGTCCGGATGGTGCGATCGCATGGTAAAACTGATCCGCTTCTGAGCGACGGGTGGCAATAATCCTTGAAAACTCACTGCCAAAGGGTTGGGGGATATTGGGAGCATCACTCAGCCACAGCTTAATCACCCGAGTCTCCCCAGCACCAATAGTAAATCGGTAATGGGGAGCCACTTTTGTGCCGACTCTGCTAGGATTGACGGCATTATTGTCACCCTGAACCACATAGTTATTAATGCCATCTTTAACATAGGCAGACTGATTCTCTACCCCAAACAAGCGCTGATAATTGGTTTCGTTATCAGTAACTAATAATTCTGGTGAACCCTCACAGTAAAACCACCGTTGTCCCAATGTGGGATGGGAGGCTTCCAGGACACTGAATTGGTGATCAGATTTAGCAACCTTGATTAAGGGCTTGGGAGAATTAGCATTCCAAGACCAAGTATTGCGGAACCAGAGAGTAGGTAGGATATGGAGAGTTTGAGGATCTGGTCCTCGATTAATCGCAGTAATTTGGATTAAAATTTGCTCCGCCGAGGCTTTGGCATACTCTAGGAATACATCATAGTAACGATTTTCCTGGAATATCCCTGTATCGAGCAGTTCAAACTCTGGTGCTTCCCGTCCCCGACGTTGGTTTTCCTGCACTAGCCAAGTATAGGGAAACTCAGCTTGGGGATATTTGTATAATCCCTTCATGTAGGAGTGGGTAGGAGTACTATCTAGATAGAAATAATACTCTTTAACATCTTCCCCGTGATTACCTTCAGTGCCCGTTAAACCATAAATCCGTTCTTTAAGGATGGGGTCTTTGCCGTTCCATAGCGCTAGGGCAAAACACAAATACTGTTGATCATCACAAATACCCAAAATACCATCTTCGCCCCAACGGTAAGTACGCGATCGCGCCTGGTCATGGGTAAAATAATCCCACGCTTGTCCATCCGGGCTATAGTCTTCTCGTACTGTTCCCCACTGTCGCTCACTTAGGTAAGGACCCCAGCGTTTCCAATGGATAATGTGATTGCGAGCTTCTTCCAGTCTTTGATATTCTTCAGTCATAACTCAGGCCAGCTGCATCGCTTTTAAAGTTGAAAGTTGAAGGTTGAAGGTTATTTTATTTAAGCTTAATTGGTGGTTCGCGTAGCGTGGCCGAAAGGCCAAGGTTTAAGGTTAGTTAGTTGTTCGCCTTTGGCGTTCGGTGAAGGGTAGGTTTAAGATTAGTTGGTTGACGCTTAGTTGGCTTTGCTGGACTCCCGCTTCCCCTGCATAAATTAAACCATCGTTATCCAAGTGAATGCTGTAGCGAGTTCCCCGACGATGCCAGTCAATTACCTCTTCTAGAATTGGAAACAATTCCGCTATCAACCTCTGATCTTGCGTCGCTTCGTAATAGGCACGGATTGCCTCGAAATACCAGAGCGTAGCATCCACGGTGTTGTATTCTGCTTCCGTTCCTACATCTGGGAAGAGATTGGGTAACATCCCTTGATCTATATAACGGGCAAAGGTGGGAAGAATAGTGCAAGCAACGTCAGGAGGACCGGTCGAGAGAGTCAATGCTGGCAAACTAATCATGGTATCTGACCCCCAATCCCCAAACCAAGGGTAGCCTGCGATAATCGTTTTATCATCAGGTGCATCTGCTAACGGGCGGTTGACCATAAACTGGTCAGCCGTCCATACTAATTGCGGATCCAACTGGGGGTAGTTTTGAGATTGTGGGCAGCATCCCAACCCTTGATTAATGTCATTGGTAATTTTGGTAATTGTTAGTTTAAAATTGGTACTTGGCGAGTACCAATTTTAAATTAGTTTAAGTTAATTTAAATTAGTTTAAATTAGTTTAAGATTATTTGTTCATAGCAACGATTTCCGCAATATCCATAGAGCAAATCATCACAGCAGTGTCCTCAAAACTTACTAAGTTAAGATGATCCGGATTATCTATCAACTGTTGTGCTGCTAAAAAGCCAGCAATTGTCCAGGTTTGAACTTTCCTAGCTTTCTTGCCAATCAGGCGACCATTTTTACCATCATAGTACTCTGGCCAGTTATCCTTAAGCAGGCATTGGGCAGCAATGGTTAAGGCTTTACGAGCCAGTTCAGATTTGCCAGTTTTTTGTGCTGCTGCTGCTAATTCCCACAACAAGAACGGCCAATTCCCCGCATTATGGTAAGACCAAGGAGTATTTTTGGGATCACAACCTGTGATAATTTGCCAATCGCGACCTTCCAAAGCCGGAAAACAAACTTTCATGGGCATTTCTCCCACTAAATCCTCCCAGCGTTGCTCGATCAAGTCCATAATGGCTTGGGATTGTTCTTCAGTAGCTAGGGAAGTAATAATTGCCATTAAATTACCTTGGGCAAAAAAGCGAAAATCCATCCGCCCTGGTCCAAGGTTACCCACAAAATATCCCCCTGAATCTGGCAACCATTGCATTAGCCAATCTGGAATAGTGTCAGCATAGACATTAAACTTATTGATTGCGGCTTCACCGAACTCTTCCACATCGTAGCGATAGATTTCCTTGAGGCGGTCTAAATTCAACCAATAGTAATTCCGAATATGATAAGTCAGATGACCCAAGCGCTCCTTGACCACAGGAACATAATCATCCTCTGGCAACAATAACTCACTCGCCGCCTGCAACGCAGTGTAGAATAGGGCTTGAATATCCAACGGATACCCATCAACTCCCATCCGTCGGTCAATCATGAAGGCACCATCCGGCACCAACATCGTGGGAAACAGATCAAATCGCTTAGTCAGACACAGATCTAGAACTAATTTGATTCCCCGTTGGAACCGTGTCTGGTGGGCAAGGGCTTGATCACCAGTTGCCTTGACATAAGCCCTTAACACCAGCAGCCACCACAAGCCAGAATCTACTGGAGCAACTCGTGCGATCGCATGTTCCCCAAAATCCGCCCCTAAATACTCCTGTTCCTTCTTATGTATCACTTTAAAGCTCGCTGGCATCAATCCAAGACCCGCCTTAAAGCAATCCATATGCTTTTCACGGCTTTGAAGCCCTAGGGTTTCGATCAGGAAATTGCGCACAATTTCTCCCTTGCCCCTCATCAGCAATGCCATAGCCGACACCGCGAAATCCCGGGTAAAGCACTGGTCATAATTCAGGGCTTCCATATCCGAGTCTTTCGACGCCACTGTGCCCACGGGATGACCTTGATAATAGATAATCGAATCTTCCAGGGCTTGCCAAGCTGCCTCGATCAGATTACCTTCGCTTCCCATATAAAATTTCTCCTTTAAGTTGTCCATCTGGTTGATGCTAGCTTAACTCCTTTGAAAAAATCCTGGAGTACTTGGCTCGGATATCGAAAGACAAAGAACTTCGGGAACTTCAGATCAAGGAACTTCGGATCAAGGAACAGGGCATAGGTCAGAAGAATTGACGCAGTTTATATCATAAAAATACTAATGCTGCAAGGTATCAGCAAACAATCTTTAAGCAAACAACCTTGGCCTATTGGCCACGCGATCGCGTTCAACTTTCAAGCAAACAACCTTCAACCTTTAACCAAACCACCTTGGCCTATTGGCCACGCGATCGCGTTCAACCTTGGCCTATTGGCCACGCTTCGCGAACAACCTTGGCCTATTGGCCACGCGATCGCGTTCAACCAACCTTGGCCTATTGGCCACGGGTGCGCGTTCAACATTCAACCAAACAACATTCAACCTTCAACCAAACAACATTCAACCTTCAACCAAACAACATTCAACCTTTAACCAAACCACCTTGGCCTATTGGCCACGCGATCGCGTTCAACCTTTAACCAAACCACCTTGGCCTATTGGCCACGCGATCGCGTTCAACCTTTAACCAAACAACATTCAACCTTTAACCCTATTGAATTTAGTCACTCAGGACTGGCTCAAGTAACATTGCCGTACCGACAGGAAAGGGATAGGATATATTTTCGGTCAGGGCAGACACTCGATAAAGCATCGCTCCCCCTTCTCGATTTTGTTCTACCCCATCCATCACAATGCGCAGAACATTGCCTGGTTTAACAGGTTCATTCAAGGTCACCGTAAGAGCGGTACCACCTTCAGCACTCTTAGAAACTGCTGTGGTTGCTGGCACTCTCTCACCAAACTGATTAGTAACCTTTGCTTTGCGAACACCAGCGAGATTGGTACACTCAATCACAAGAGCATTAATGGGAAAGGCAGCCACAGCAACGGTAATAAAATGCCTATCCCCTGCAGCTCCAGCAATTCCAGCACTGGCAACATAGGGAGCATTCGGCACAAAACCGGCTTGAGCCTGAGCTACTGGCACCAGACTGGGGATGGCTATAGGCAGCACAGATGCGGCGAATGCTAGGGCTGAAACTGCTCCGAAAACTGGTTTTTTCATCACTCAATCGTCTTGGGATACCAGACTTAAACAACGTTGAGTTGATTTTAAAAAAGACCTATCGAAATTGTCTGCCTGAAAAAATCGGTAATTTGACCTAGATTTGACTAGGCCATCTGCTGGTAATTTTCGTAAAAAATTGGAAAAAATTGCTTGATTGGACGGAAATTTTGGCAATTCTATGTCAAAGTAAAACTAGTGTTTGGTGTGTTGGCTTTCAACCTCATCAATGATGGCAGACGAAGCCCTAGCTGTTTTGGACACAATTTTGCCCGATTACTCCTTCAGTAACCTTCAAGAGACCGTCTTCTGTGAAGTTTGGGAAGGGAAGACTTACGCTGAGATTGCGGAAAGCTGCGGGTATGAGCATAGTTACATTAGAGATGTAGGATTCAAACTTTGGCAACGTCTGTCTGTGGCTCTCAAACAAAAAGTTACCAAAAGTAATGTCCGCTCAGTTTTGAGGCGGTACTCCCGAGCTCAGCTATCCTCTCTAGGGATTTATGGCTATCAGGACAGGATAAAAACCAGCGTCGGGAATTCCCTATCCCCTGCTCTGGTACCAGAGCTAGACTTTCCCAGTGGTCCGGTACCACTAAACTCCAATTTATACATCGAACGTCCTCCCATTGAAGCGCTCACCTACGCAGAAGTTAGCAAACCAGGTAGCCTCATTCATATTAAAGGCCCCAGACAGAAAGGAAAGACTTCCCTAGTGCGAAGGATTTTGGCTTATGCCAAGAAACAGGGCTTTCGTACTGTTAGTTTAAGTTTACACCGAGCTGACTCCCAAGTTTTCAGCAACCTGGATAAGTTCTTACGTTGGTTTTGTGCCAACGTCAGTCGGCAATTGGGTTTATCCCTCCAACTCGATCACTATTGGGATTCTGACATTGGCTCTAAGGTGAGTTGTACCACTTACTTTGAAGACTATTTGCTAGAGCAAGTCGATAGGCCAATTGTTATTGCTTTAGATGAAGTTAATCAAATTTTTGAGTATCCAGAACTTTCTAGGGATTTTCTGTCTTTGCTACGCTCTTGGTATGAAGATGCTAGGGAACTGGAAATTTGGCAAAACGTAAGATGGGTGATAGCTCATGCTACAGATGTATATGTGCCACTAAAACTTAATCAATCGCCCTTTAATGTTGGCCTAGCCATTAAACTCCCAGAATTTACCAATGAGCAAGTGCTAGACTTAGCCCAGCGTCATGGTTTGGATTGGGCAAAAGGTGACCAAGCCATGAAACGTCTTGCTCCTTTAGTGACTATGGTAGGTCGTTGTCCCAGTTTAATTCGTCTTGCCCTTTATCATCTCACTAAACAGGATGTTAGCTTAGAACAATTACTAGAGGAAGCCCCAACTCAAACTGGAATTTATAGTAACTATTTGCGTTACTATCTAGCCGCTTTGCTACCCCATCCTGACCTAGTCGCTGCTTTTAAGGAAGTAGTCATGGCCACAGAAAGTGTGGAATTAGAAGCACTAACTGCCTATAAATTGGAAAGCTTGGGTTTGATCAGAATTCAGGGGAATCGAGCCACAGCTAGCTGCGAACTATATCGTCTATTTTTTAGAAATCAATTTCTGAATGGCATAAGAGTTAGTGGTTATTAGTTATTAGTCATGTCAACGAGATACAAAAAAAGCGATCGCCTAGCGTGACCTACGGTCAATCGCGAAGCGTGACGGGTCGCACCTGTGGAATAGGCATCTTGCCTGTTCGGGGATTTTTTGGAGCGGGCAGGATGCCCACTCTACTCCGATCCATTCGTTTGATTCAGCAACGCCATCCTAGTCACCAATTTACGATTAGATCTAACTAGTGGAGGTAAGCGGACTCGAACCGCTGACATCCTGCTTGCAAAGCAGGCGCTCTACCAACTGAGCTATACCCCCAGGCAAAGACAACTTAAGCTAAATTAAGCTTAGTTAATCAACCGCACTTTTGTTATTATACAACATACAAATGGAAAGTCAAGCAAGATAGCCAAAAAATTTTCCTATAGACATCGCAACAGTACTATTACCATAGCAGGTTAGTGCGGGGTGTTACCATACGTCAGAATAGTAAATAGTGAGGCACTTTCCGACTCAGGACTCAAAACTCAGCACTATTTTCACCCCTTAACCGGATCATGACCCAGGTAGTTGCAACATTTTACAAATTTGTCAAATTGCCAGACTTTGCGGATAAACGACCCTCCTTGCTAGCCCATTGTGAAGCTCAAGGCATCACAGGAACCATTCTCCTCGCAGCAGAAGGCATTAACAGCACCATCGCAGGCTCCCGTCAAGCCATTGATTCAGTCCTAGCGTTCCTCCGTTCCGATCCCCGTCTGGCCGACTTACAGCATAAAGAATCCTACACCGACTCCCCCCCATTCAACCGCCTGAAAGTCCGGTTAAAGAAAGAAATTGTTACCATCGGTTTGCCAGAGGTTGACCCCAATCAACAGGTAGGTACCTATGTTAAACCCCAGGACTGGAATGCTCTAATTTCAGATCCAGACGTAGTACTGATTGATACTCGCAATACCTATGAAGTAAATATCGGAAGCTTCAAAGGTGCCCAAAATCCCCATACTGACTCATTCCGACAATTCCCTGATTATGTTCGCCACCACCTCGATTCCACCAAAGATAAAAAAGTAGCCCTGTTTTGTACAGGGGGTATTCGCTGTGAAAAAGCCTCATCCTTTATGTTGAGTCAGGGTTTTAAACAGGTCTATCATCTCAAAGGTGGCATTCTCAAGTATTTAGAACAAGTCCCAGAAGACGAAAGTTTATGGGAGGGGGAGTGCTTTGTCTTCGATCAACGGATTGCTCTCAAGCACAGGTTGGAAGCTGGAACCTACCATATGTGCTACGGTTGTGGAAATCCAATTTCCCAAGCTGATCTCAATTCCCCTAAATATATCAAAGGTATTTGTTGCCCTTACTGTTTTGATGATTTCACCAAGGAAGCATAGACGTCAGTGGTCAGCGGTCAGTGGTCAGCGGTCAGCGGTCAGCCGTCAGCCGTCAGCCGTCAGCGGTCAGCCGTCAGCGGTCAGCCGTCAGCGGTCAGCCGTCAGCGGTCAGCGGTCAGCCGTCAGCGGTCAGCTGACGTAACAGAGATTAAACCAATGCTTACCTGTTTGATTCAAAAGCACCTCAAGTAGCACCATCTGTAGCGCATTAGCACCTCAAGTAGCGTGCCCGTAGCGCTTAAGCTGATAACTGATAACTGATAGCTGATAGCACCTCAAGTAGCGTGCGCGTAGCGCTTAAGCTGAATGCTTACCTTCATACTTCTGACTTCATACTTCTGACTTCTGACTTCTTTAGCGCTAGGGTCAATCCATCAGCAATCGGTACCAAACTAAGGGTTACCCGTTGGTCTTGAGATAGCTTTTGATTAAATGCTCGAATTGCCTCAGTTTTGTTATCGACTACCTCAGGATCTGCTACTCGCCCCGACCAGAGGACATTATCCACAGCAATTAGTCCACCATTACGCACCAGTTTCAGTGCCTGCTCGTAGTAGTTTTCGTAGTTCCGTTTATCTGCATCAATGAAGGCAAAATCAAACGTACCTGCTTGTCCCTCTTCCAGCAACCGATCCAGAGTGTCCAGTGCTGGGGCAATTTGCAGGTCAATTTTGTGAGCTACTCCGGCTTGTTGCCAGTAGCGACGTGCGATCGCAGTATACTTCTCACTGATATCACAAGCAACCACCTGGCCGTCTGGTGGCAAAGCTAAGGCTACAGCTAAAGCACTATAGCCCGTAAATACCCCCACCTCTAGAGTTTTCTTGGCTCCCATCAACTGCACTAGTAAGGCCATAAACTGCCCCTGTTCAGGAGCTATTTGCATCATACCCATGGAATGCTGTGCTGTTTCCAGCCTCAGCTGGGTCAAAACTTCTGGCTCTCTTAGAGAAACAGATTTTAAGTAGTCGTAAAGCTGCTTGTCTAGTCCAAAGGTTTGATTAGCCATTGATATTTAGTTTGCTCAAAGCTATTATTTTCCAGAGGTTGCTCAATCTATAGCGTTGATCATACTTATGAGGTACCTTCAAGTTTCTTATACCAAGTTGCGGTCAAAGGTACAACTTTCTCTTCCGCCAATCTCCCTATCTCCCTATCTCCCCATCTCCCCATATTCCCCTCCTGGGAGGGGTTAGGGGTGGGTCCCTATCTCCCTATCTCCCTATCCAACCAATCTACTCTCTTTGAATGCAACTCGGTATTACCCCTACTCCCGACTCCCGACTCCCTACTCCCTTTGCTAAATGATAGTATTCATCGTTAATTTTTCATCAGTCCATGTTGCTTTGGTTATTCCTTGCTGTTCCCTATTGGTGGGATGATTTGTACAGTCTCGCGATTAAACCCCAATAAATAGGGATAATACGGTATTTAATACCATAAAACAGACATTGACATTTTGCTAGCGCTAGAGTAAGATTAAAGTATACGATTCAGAATTAACGATGCCCAAGAAAATAGGAGCAACTAGAAAAATATCGACTCAAATCGTCCCCGTAGTAGGGATGACTGAGTCGGTTAAGACAGAGTTGTTGTTCACAATGAAAAAATTGGGCATTGTCAGATCTGAGTCTTACAACAAACTGGGAAGCATTAATCACTGGGGACTGGACTGGAAAAAGGCCATCCCGGAAGTAAAGAGTTTCAGGAATCCCGACAGCTTAGGGCTGCCTGCTAAATTAATGGATTGGGCTATTAATGATGTAGCAAAAGCCATTACGGCTCAGCAGGCAGCCTGTATAGATGCAGTAGCAAAAAGAATCTACAGAAGGTTCCCTGGAAAGGAAAATCAAAATAAACGAAAGGAGCTTTGCAAACAGCTTAAGACCGTTGCTTTTCTGGACAATCCTCTTCTACACAGACTTGTTAGAAGGTTTTTCCAAAGAGGACATTCTTGGATTAAAAACCAGATCGTCTATCAACAAGTGGGTTACAAATGTAAAAGGCTTTCCCGTAACACTTACCAGTTAGAATTGGCGGGATTAAGGAGAGGGAAGAGGAACAGGATAGTTGTTAGATCTAATCGAAAAATAAAAGGACAAATCAGACTGATCCATAATCAACTCCTGCAAAAATTTGAAATCCACTTTCTGGTAGACCATGGAACCGTAGAAATTCCCTCTGAACGTCGAAGTCTCGGTGTAGATAAGGGTTACACGGAGGCTTTCTATGATTCAGACGGTCAGGCACACGGCAAAGATCTGGGAAAAGTCTCTACTAAGAAATCAGATCGCATATGTGCCAAGAACCGCAACAGAGGGAAACTTTGGGCACTTCACAGAAAGCTAGAGAAAATAGATTCAGTTAAATCGGCTCGAATACTTGAAAACAACCTAACTAGAAAAACGGAAAATCGCCGTTACAGAAAAAATCAAGCAGAGTTGACGGCGATAATAGGAGCAGCCTCTAAGTCTCTTTTCAATGGAGAATCTTTAAAGGTCTTTGCTGTTCGCGTAGCGTGGCCTACGGCCTCAGATTTAACACAACCAATCAGAAATAAGCGCCAGTCTAAAGCCGTGTCCCGCAAACTCAATAGTTGGATGAAAGGAGTGATGCGTGATTCTTTGCAAAAATGGGCTGATTGGACTGGCTCGGTTGTTACAGAAGTTCAGCCTAGTTACACGTCGCAAATTGACTCCAGGAATGGCACCCTGTTGGGCAAAAGGACTGGGGACAATTTTACCGGATTTGATGGGGTCGTGTTGCAGGCTGACCATAATGCTGCCAAAAACATCCTTGCTCGCGGTACCGACTTCGAAATTACTCGGTACATGAGTAAAACCGAGGTACAGGCGGTGTTATTGCGTCGTACCGCGCGTTGGTTGAAAGGAA
>NZ_JAAHHX010000130.1:0-7182 GCF_010672065.1 Moorena sp. SIO4A1
ACGTCGATGGAAACCACGACAATTGGAAATCTAAGAACTTACTAGCAGTACATCAAAGCTGCCACCAACAGATACACTGAAGCAAAGCGAAAGCTAAGGATATCTAGGAGCCGAGTGAGGGGAAACCTTCACGCTCGGTTCTGAAGGAGAGGTGCTCCCCATAATAGAGGACATCGACTCTAACACAGGCTGATTGCAATGCTGCCAAGAACATCCTTGCTCGCGGTACCGACAAGGAAATAACTCGGTACATGAATAAAACCGAGGTTCAAGCAGTGTTGTTGCGTCGTACCGCGCGTTTCTTGAAAGGGATGGGGCTTAGCCTGCTAGATGCAGTCGAGCTTGGTTGGCTTGATTGTAAGCATACCTTGGCTAAGGCTTTCAAGCAACTCCTCAACGGGATTTGAGGAATGCCTAGAAAGACGGGTGGAAGGTTCAACTCCAATTACTGTATAACCACCCCTCACTCAGGCAACAATACATTGCACCTTGACCGTTTTGTACGGGTTTATCCCGATTAATTACGGTTTAAGAGTATCCCAATCCACCTCAGCCAAATCCATAGTTTGGTTAATTGTTCGCATCCTATTTCGACGAGCCCATTAGTAAACTATTATAACTGGAGACCGCAAGTCAATATGTCTTTCACTGCTAGTGTCATTTCAGCAAAAGAATGGGGAGCTAAACCCCCAAAAAAATGGCCAGATACCACTCGACCACGATATATTATTATTCACCATACTGCTACTCCCAATGCCCCGAATGATCTATCGAAAGGAACCTTATGGGGATCCAGAAGTTTGGCTAGGAGTATTCAAAAATCCCACATGGATGGTTTTGGCTGGGATGACTCAGGTCACAACTTTTTGAATACCACCGGTGGATATTTACTCGAAGGTAGACAGAGTTCCTTATCAGCGATTAAAAAAGGACGTTCTGTCAGCTCTGCTCATGCTGGTAGTACTCTAGGTAACCAGTCACCGGGAATTGAAAATGAAGGCACCTTTATCAGCTACCGGATGAATGCCAAACAATGGAAAAGTTTGGTAGATTTATGTGTTTCGATTTGCAACACTACCAAGATTAGCCCAGACAATATTAAAGGACATCGAGACTTTTCACCAACCCAATGCCCTGGGGACTGGTTATACAGTCAATTGCCTCGGTTGCGCCGAGAAGTTCGTCAGCGCCTTGACTCATCAGTTGAAGACTATCTCAGAGAAGGAGACACTGGTCTGAAAGTCAAACAGCTACAGCAATCCCTCCAAACTAAAGGGTTTAGTCCCGGCCCAGTTGATGGCATTTTTGGTCCTGCTACCACCAAAGCAGTAATTTCCTTTCAGAAGTTTGAGGGACTCAATCCCAATGGATTAGTGGGATCAAAGACCTGGGAAGCACTGAAAAGTTCTTCTAAACCATCAGAGAAATCTCCTTCTAAACCAGGTAACCAGAACCGCAAGCCTGTGGTTATCCTGAACACCTACAAGTATTATCGTGGCTTACCTCACCAAAAACAAGCGATTGAGTGGCTACAAAAACAACTACCAAAAGAAGTCTTGGAAGAGTTTTCAGAAAGATGGCGTAACGATCAACCCTCATCTGCCTATCTTCCTTTAATTCAAGGAGCAGTTGGATCAGAAGTAGAGGAACTACAGCAGCTGCTCCAAACCCAAGGATTTTATTCTGGTGCAACGGATGGTGATTTTGGATCTCGGACAAAATCTGCTGTGATTGCTTATCAGAAAGCGAAAGGATTATATGCTGATGGGATTGTAGGTTCTATAACTTGGTCTACTTTGAATCTTGACTAATGGTAATGGGTAATTTGGAATTGGTAATTGCTAGTTTACGATGACCCATTAACCATTAATCTATACAAGAGGTGCGACCCGTGGCGAATTTAATTCGCCAAGTAAGAGCGCACCTATTAATTTTTCAAAAAACGGGAGGCTAACAAAGTAATTATTTAGCCTCCTTTCTCTAGGTATAAAAGCGGTATTTAAGCTAGGGTTTCATAACTATATACATAATTAAACGTAAGTCTATTAATAGTTACATTTGTGACGTTTATAAAAATCTTGATATTAACCGTTTACCCTTGTCTAATATAGCACTAAGCATTAAAGTTAGGATATTGATACAAGCAGCAAAAGCTGTTGTAGTCAACTTTTTCCTCTTGCCTCTTGTCTCTTGCCTTGCGCGTAGCGCTATACCTGATCTTAACAGTCAAGTTTAATTGTATATAACTACTTGAATCGAATATTTCTGATCTTATCGATCTATTCGGAAAACAGGTTGGTACTGTCGCAGACACGACCTCTGCCAGATATATGAATCAAAAGCCAGTCAAGCTAATTGAATTTGAGCAGGTGGAAGATGCATACAAAGCTCTCAAAGCGGGGCAAGTGCAGGCTCTAGTTTATGATTCACCAACGTTACTTTACCAAACGTCACAAAACGGAGAATACCAGATTGTCGGTGAGTTGTTTGCTGAACAAGACTACGGCATAGTTTTGCCTCAAGGTAGCCATTATCGCGAGCCAATCAACCGAATTATTTGGCAATTACAGGAAGACGGAGAACTGACCAACCTAGAGCAAAAGTGGTTTCCTTCTAACCAGTAAGATTAGGTATGCTTAATCACGTACAATAGGGTCGATTACATGCATAGTAATTGGTAATTGGCCATTGGTAATTGGTAATTGGTAACGTGACACAAGAGATACAACTTCAAATTGAAAAAATTGATGAAAAATCCTTGCACCTAAGGACAGTCAAGGCTTTGGGACGAGCACACGCAACCACTCTTGGTCATTTTCCTGAAGGAGCGTTTGATCAACACGCACTAAGTGGTCAAATACTTGTGGCGCTTACTCCTGAAAAAAAGTGTACCGGTTATTTGTTATACCGGAAGGTGCGTAGACATAATATCATCGTTATTGTTCATCTATGCATCGAGCCATCATGGCGTGGTAACGGTATTGCTAAGAAGCTGGTTAATTATCTAAGTCAGAATACTCAGGACTTTTACGGCATTAAACTCAAATGCCGTCGTGATTATGGATTAGAGAAAATGTGGTCTCACTTAGACTTTGTTCCTTTGGCTGAAAAACCCGGAAGGAGCAAGGATGGAAAACTACTTACCGTTTGGTGGCGGGATCACGACCATCCTACCCTATTTTCTACGGTTGCTACCCAAAAACTTGAGTCTAAATTGTGTGCAGTCATTGATACCAGCGTGTTTTTTGACTTGCAAGGAGATGAAGCTAGGTCAAAGGCCGAATCCGACTCTCTACTAGCTGATTGGTTACAACCTGACTTGGAGTTATGTATAACTAATGAAATATTTAAGGTCATCAATAGTATTGATGATAGTAAACAAAGGAATGGTAAACGCCAGTTAGCCGATACCTTTACTCAACTCCCCTACAATCAGAAAGACTTTCAAACAGCTTGTCGCGCTCTAACCAAGGTTTTGTTATCAACTCAGGTAACTATCAATAAATCTGACCTAAGTCAGTTAGCTATAGCCATAGCTTCAGATGCACCATTTTTTTTGACTCGTAATTCACAAATACTAGCGATCGCAGATGCTATCAATCAGGAATTTAACTTATCAATCCTTAGTCCTACTAGTTTAATTGTTAAGCTAGATTATCTTCACGAATATATTAACTATCAGCCTGTACGATTAGCAGGCACAGGTATCACTAGACAACGTGTTCATAAATTTGATCAAGTACGTTTTTTGAGTGAAACGTTTTTGGTTGGTGCTAAGGTAGAAAAACTTAGTAATTTTCAAGGAAGGCTGGGCTATATTATTGCTAACCCCGATAAATTTAAGTGTTATATTATTCTCCAGTCAGAAAAAAATCCCCTAGCTTTAATTGCGTATCATACTCATAAAAATAATGAGTTAAACGTGCCAATTTTTCGGGTTAGATCTGGTCCTCTTGAAGAAACCCTGGCGCGGCACTTAATTTTTTGGTTTATATCCCTGTCAGTACGTGAAAATCTGCCATTTACACGAATTACTGAACCTTATTTGGATCACACTATTCTTAGCGGTATTCAAGATGATGCATTTTTTAAAGTTAAGGATGGTTATTTAAATGCCAATCTTGCCGTTGCGGTTACGGCGACAGAATTATCAGACTATCTCACTACTTTAGCGAATCGAAGTCAAGATTATAACTTTTGCCTAAAAATTGCTGATACCCTCAAAACTGATAAATTAACCACAGCGGTAAAAACAACGCTAGACGTTGAACGCATACTGTGGCCAGCAAAAATTATTGATGCTGATCTTCCTACTATAATCATTCCTATTCAAGCAGAATGGGCAAAGGAATTATTCGATGAAGACTTAGCTAACCAGCTCCTATGGAGATCGGAAACTGATCTGGCGCTAAAACGTGAACTTGTCTATTATCGAAGCCATCGAGGTAATGGTGGCTTAAAACCAGGGGTTGTTGGTAGAATTCTTTGGTATGTAAGCTATAATAAAAAGTATTGCGGCACAGGAAAGGTAAGAGCGTGCTCTAGACTTGATGAAGTAGTCGTAAATAAACCTAAAAATCTCCATCAACAGTTTCGACGATTGGGTGTATATGAATTAGAAGATTTAATGAAGCTTACCAAAAATGATCCTAATAAAAAGCTGATGGCGCTTCGATTTAGTGATACTGAACTGTTTAAAAATCCTATAGATTTGGCGGAAATTCAAGAAATACTGGGTAAGCGTTTAACACTTCAATCACCGTTGCGGATTTATCAAGAACAATTTACAATAATATATAGAGAATGCACCCAAAATTAATCAAAATTACTCGTGTTAACAATGCCCAATGTGTTGTTATTATCAATTCGTCCTAAATATGCTAATCAATTATTCAATGGAACAAAAAAAATTGAACTTCGTCGGGTGCGTCCTCGATTAGAACCAGGGGATATTGTTGTGGTTTATGTCTCGGCTCCAGATAAGGTTTTATCGGGTTTTTTTGAAGTAGAAAACGTTATTCAAGACCGCCCGGATATCCTTTGGTATAAAGTAAAAGACAATGCTGGTATAGAAAAAAAAGATTTTAATGAGTATTATGAGGAAGCTGCTGTCGGTTATGGGATTTGCTTAAAACTCATAGAACATTTTGAGCCCCCAGTAACTTTACAAGATTTGAGAGCAAAATGGGCTAACTTTAGACCTCCACAATCTTATCATTACTTGACGACTAGTCAATTTGAGCATCTTAAGTCTATTGTAGAGGATAAAATGGCAATTATGTCAGATAATTATATCAATTAGCTAAATAGTTACTAAAAAGAGATTTTGTAATGGGTCATGGAGAATCAATAATGGATAATAGCAAGCCAATAATCAATTACTGAGAATCAATGACTAACTAACTAACAGTCTCTAATGTCTCAAACATGTTCTAATAAAAAAAATTAGGTGGATAGTATGGTGGGGGATAATAAAGCTGAATTGGTCAGTCTATTTCAGGAATTTATCAGTTCATATCCCTACACACCGGTTGGGTTAAGTCACATGGCAACCTACAAAGAGCAGCGTCGCCTTTGGTGTCGGAATTTTGAAGCAATCTCTGCTATAGTGGAGTCTGGAGAAGCTATAACAGAACCGATACTGTTTCAGCTATTCCCTGATAGAGAATTAGCGATTACGTTGAATAGTCAATATGGTGAGGGTGATGATTCATGGATACTAACTATTCCTAGAAAACGTGATAATTATTTAGAATTACGATTGCCATTAAAACTGAAATATCAGCATAAATGGATACAAAGGTTAGTAGAGCAGATTGGTTACGACATCCTTGAATTTGTTGGTTGCTGCACTAAGCATCCTAATCAGTTATCAGCAGCTTGTGATCAGTTTTCTACAGGGGAATACTCTAAAGGTTTTCCGACGGAAATGCTGACGAATCTCCTCAATGGGCTGCAACCAGATAGGTTTCTGTTAATCAATGATAATTCTCGACAGGTTATCAATTACTTTGTTAATACATCCTACGGAAAGAGACTGACAGATTATCCAGCGGCCAATGCTACAGGATTGAAGCTGATTAAAGCATTAGATAACACTATGCATCAACCGGGTGTACCAGTGCTCAGAGATAATGATTTATTCGATATGTTTTGCTACTGGTTGGTTGCGGTTAAAGGGTATAATTTTTCCGGTAAAGAGGAGGTTATCGAATTTACCTCTGATGGTTCAAGGATGGCGTTACCAGAGGACTATACGGTAAGCGACTGTGCTAAAGATACTGGTTTTGATATAGCAGAGTTAGAGGGATGGATACGTGCTATTGAACGCAAAGGACAAGGAATTTTTTACGGCCCACCAGGTACAGGTAAAACCTATAGTGCTCAAAAAATTGCTAACCATTTAATCAGTGGAAGTGATGGATTCACAGAACTTGTCCAATTCCATCCTGCCTATTCCTATGAAGACTTTATTCAAGGTATTCGTCCACAAAGTCAAAATGGGGAATTGAGATATCCTTTAGTTCCAGGCAGATTTATAGAATTCTGTAATAAAGCTGAGTCTCGGCAAGGAATTTGTGTTATAATCATCGATGAAATTAATCGTGCTAACCTCGCTAGTGTGTTTGGAGAATTATTGTATCTACTAGAGTACCGGGATCAAAAAATTCCCTTAGCTGGCAGTAATCAACTATTCAGTATCCCGAAAAATGTTCGGATCATCGGTACTATGAACACAGCAGACCGTTCTATTGCTCTAGTTGATCAGGCATTTCGCCGTCGCTTTGCATTTATTCGGCTCTATCCCAACTATGAAATCCTGAGACGATATCACCAAACAACGGATTTTCCAGTGAATGGATTGATTAAGATACTGGAACAAATAAATAATGCGATCGCAGATCCTAACTACTCCCTCGGAATCTCCTTCTTTCTCCTAGAAACTATAGCTGAGGAAATTGAAGATATCTGGCAAAGGGAAATTGAGCCATATCTAGAAGAATACTTTTTCGATCAACGAGACAAACTAGACCAATTTCGCTGGGACACTATTAAATTAAGAATTAAGAATTAAGAATTAAGAATTAAGAATTAAGAATTAAGAATTAAGAATTAAGAATTAAGAATTAAGAATTAAGAATTAAGAATTAAGAATTAAGAATTAAGAATTAAGAATTAAGA
>NZ_JAAHHX010000131.1:0-6772 GCF_010672065.1 Moorena sp. SIO4A1
TGTCAGCTGGGGGTCTCTTGGTAAATGTTTGAGAACTTGTAGCTCTACATCCATTGCTGTGTCTACCTTGTACAGTTTGATTTTTTTCTTTCTCTATTCATTATACTCGGAAAGTGACAGAAGAGGAATATTTTAGTTTAAAGAGAACTTCGGATTGACCGTAGGTCACGCTACGCGATCGTAAAATTTAATATCACAGAATAGAAATATGTCTTAACATTTACTTCGAATGGTATAATATAGCAAGATATATGCGTATTGGTTATAGACCAAAAAAGTAACCATGACAGCAAAACCGAAAGCAACACCTTCAACTGACTTACCCAATAACCTCCGCGAACACAATACAGCATCCATCGACCTAGAGATGAATGTAATTGAAGGAGAAATTCCTTCTGATTGTGAGGGACATGCTTTTTGGTTAGTTCCAACACCTCAAAATGGAGCTACTCCTTGGTTTAATGGCTATGGACAGTTGTATCGTTTAGATTTTGAAAGCGGAAGAATCCATCTCAAAAGCGAACAATTTCGCACGCCTTCTGTCATCTGTGATCAAAAAATTAATGAACAGCCCTGGTGGACATACTTCACAAATTTGCGAAAATTACTGTTTGGGAGATTATTTAGATTTCGTAATCTGGGAGGTTTGGCTCGTCTAAGCCCCAGATTAGGCGTACAAAACCAATGTAATACAGCGATTCAAGCTTTCCAAGATCCTGAGAATAACTCTTGGCGTATGTTTGCCACCATTGATTCAGGTCGTCCTTTCGAGTTTGACTTAACCACCCTAAAACCAGTTACACCTGTAGGCGATCGCTCCGAATGGATTCCTTTAGAAATAAATGGCATACCAAGTCTTGGGGATATTAAAATACCCTGGATTTTTCCTATGCATATGACTGCAGCCCATACCGCTTACGATCAGAATACGGGAGAAATATTTATTATTAATTGCCTGTTTGAGAATCCAATCAGTATGGGAGCAATTGATCCAGATACTTATATACATATTTGGAATGGTCAAGGTAAGTTCCAGACAACCCAAATAATTGATGAGCGCACCAATAAGCCAGTTGAAATTAAGCAGTCTACGCACCAGATAGCGATTACCAAAAACTACGTGGTAATTATTGACACGGCTTTTCTCATAGAATATTTAAGAATGTTACTTCCTGAAGTAAAAGCTAAAGCTCAATCAGCTTACAATCAAGTCTGGTTAGTGCCGCGAGCAGAACTTCAGGGCGAGAAAGCTATTGCTAAACACATCACAATCCCTCGCGAATGTGTTCATTTTTATGCTGATTATGAAGATAATGATGGAGAAAAGTTGACCTTGCATCTGGTGTTAGCTTCTGGTCATGATGTTAGCGAGTGGCTACAGAAATCGGATAAAAGATGGCCAACTTTATTTGAGTTTGTTCCATCTGCTTTTTATGGCTATCCTCCTGGTGTATATGATCAGCAGGGTTTTGGTAAATGTGTTGTTAATGCGAAGACAGGCGAACTAAAGAGTGAACAACCTTGCTTATTCGAGGATTTTTGGGGAGTTGCACTCCCTACATATCAAGGAATTCAAGGTACGTCTCCCCCACAGTTTCAGAATATTTGGGTAAACTACGCTGGGTATATTAGTGAAATTACCCCTCGCAGATTGGTTGAGTTATACGCTAATCATCCTTTCCGTAAAGTACCAGTAAACGATTTACCTAATTGGAAACCATCAGGTATTTTGCGATGGTCTCCAGTGGATATGGAAGTTAAAGATTCATGGACTATTGAACGAGGGTATGTAGTTAATACCCCTATTTATGTTCCTAAGCAAGGGCAAACTGACGAACTTGAAGGGTATATCGTGGCGACAGTAACTACTCCTAGTGGGTCTGAATTTTGGATTTGGCAAGCAGGAAATCTTGCGGCAGGACCAATTACCAAATTGGGTCACGAGGACGTTAAATTTGCTTTGTCTCTCCATTCAGCTTGGGTTCCTTCCATCGCCCCACGGGATGCCAAGTATAAAGTGGATCTCCGCCAGGATATGGATATCAACAAGCCTGAGTATTTCTTACCTGACTGGATTAAGGAAATTTTTGAAAACGATATTTATCCCGAATTTGAAGATCACTGACATGCTTCCCCGGTAAATTTAATACTATAGCACTACGCATTCAGATGTTTGACATTCCTAAACTCCGAAAGGTAAGTAATAGCTTACTTTTGACTTCTGACTTCTAACTTCTCACGCTAAGCGTAGCGCTATACCGGGGGCTTCCAATTGATAAAAATAAACCTGATGTCCCCTGCCTTGGAGCAGGGCTTTTTCATTGTCGTTTGAGAATGATGAGGAGCTAGGGAAATAGGGAGATGGGGACAATTAGTCGATCAGCTCACTAGATGTAGAATTACTGAAGCTATTTCAGATTAGCCGATAGTTTTGAATAAATATTTTGATATCAACTAAAACCAGAGCAAATGTATTTTAATAAGGTGCATCTTATTAAAGCTGTTTTACTCGGTGGTGCGTTACGGGGCAGACTGTCGCAACCGTGGCTACCGATAAAATCCTCGGCCCCCCCTAACGCACCCTACGCAAACTTTTCTACTAATTGAAAAGCGCTATAGTTTTGATATCAATAATCAAGGAAAACTTAGGGATTTGACCTAGGGGTGCGAGTAGATGATTGATTGTGGACAACCAGAAAGATGCTGATTTATGATTGGTTCTTATTGCTTTTAGCATTAGGCTGAATGCTTACAACCAGGGACCTTGATTTTACTGACGTTTATTAAAATGAGGAGAGGGCTAGGTTAATCATAATCTAGCCAGTGCGATTATAGCAACTTTAATCCATATTAGGCATTGTTCTTAAAAATTATTTACATACTTTACATATGATAAAAGCCTTAGCACCAATTACGACTACTGACTTGGCGAGAGACTTGGCGACACTAGGGATTGATTTAATTCGTAAAGCTGGGTGTGAGTATGGGGATATCCGTATTTGTACCTACCGTAATCAGAACTTAACCGCACGCGATCGCTCCCTTAGCCAACTCTGTGATAATGTTAGTTCTGGCTTTGGGGTAAGAGTGTTACTAAAGGGTGCTTGGGGCTTTGCGGCTAGTCCCTATAAAACTCCAGAGGAAGTGGAACGAATGGTGGCTTTAGCTGTAGAGATTGCTAAAGGTAGCCGCCTTTCTCAGCAAACACAGGTAAGATTAGCCCCAGTAGAAGCCTATCGCGATACCTATATTACTCCAATCGAAATTGACCCGTTTACTATACCGATTACTGAGAAAGCCGATTTACTATTGCGTATCAATGATCAATTGCTTAGCTATAGCGATCGCGGAATTAAGAAGGCTTACTCTTTCCTGCGTTTTACTCGTGAAGACAAGATTTTTGCGTCTACTGTTGATTCCCTAATTGAACAGACTATATACCGTAGCTATCCAGGTCTGGGTTGTACAGCAGTTGCTAATGGGGATGCTCAAAACCGTAGCTATGAACGTCCACCTTTAAATATCGGTTACGAGCATATTCAACCCCCAGACCTTTTGAATCAGGTAGAACGGGTAGCAGAAGAAGCAATAGAGAAGGTTCATGCTCCCAAGGGACCTTCTGGTATTCGCAGCACTCTGATTCTGAAGCCTAGTCATCTCCACCTAACGATTCATGAATCGGTGGGACACCCTACGGAACTGGATCGGGTGTACGGCTATGAGTCGAATTTTGCTGGTACTAGCTTTGCGACTACTGATAAATTGGGCAAGCTGCAATATGCTGCTCCTTGGGTGAATTTTAAATGCGATCGCACTCAATCGGGGGGACGTAGTACTTTAGGCTATGACGATGAGGGGGTACCAGCACAAGATTGGTATGTTGTCAAGGATGGCATTTTAGTAGACTACCTCACTGACCGGGAAACGGCTTATCGACTAGGTAATGCCAGTAGTAACGGTTGCGCTTACGCCGATAGTTGGTCAAGTGTTCCGATGGTGCGGATTCCTAATTTAGGGTTAGAACCGGGAGCAGAGGGAGGAAGTCACTCTGCCACACTATCAGAAATGATTGCTGAGACTGAGGAAGGGATTTTAATTGATGGTAGAGGTAGTTTCTCCATTGACCAGCAGCGACGTAATTTTCAGTTTGGTGGAGATGCTTTCTGGAAGGTGGAGAAAGGTAAAGTAGTGGGCATGCTGAAGGATGTTACCTATCATTCTATGAGTACTGATTTCTGGAATAGTGTTGATGCCATTGGAGTGGCTTCGGAACAGGAGCAGTTTGGTACCCATATGTGTGGTAAAGGGGAACCGATACAAATTGCTCAAATGACCCATGCTTGTGTGCCGGTGCGGGTGCGCAATATTCAGATTGGGGGAGCATGAATCGTTAATGGTTAAGGCTCTCCCGGCTTTGGGGTGATAAGGCAAGCTTATATCACGTAATTCCGCCAGTTCCAGCCACGTTGATTGTCGATTTTGTGCCTTTTGATACGTTTTCAACCACAGATCCGGGAGAGCCTAATAAAGTCGCAAACCTCTAAATAGGGTATCATAGTTTTAACCAACTGCATAACGGGTAAATTGGCGCTTAAAAGCGGAATGAAAACCTAAAACGATATCAGAAGTGGGTACACCCATTTCCACCAACCTCTCAGCAACCGAGTCTTCAGTCCCGTTATATTGAATCCAAATTTTGCCATCAATAATATCAAAGTGCATCACAGGACCAAATATCCGCTTATCTCCTTGCCAACCCACATAAGCCAATTGATAATGGTCGTGTTCCCTATCAAATATTAGCTCGGCTTTGACCGTATCCCTATCAGTAGGGGTTGCTATTTGGGAGTGTTCAGTTAAAATCTGCTTGACAAATTGCCGATATTGCTCTATTTTATCCATTGCCTAATCTCCTCCAATTTCGGATCGTAAATCATCAACTTGACTTGGTAACGTCTCAGAGCGCGTTGGATGAAAGAAAGCTGAAAAAAATCTTGATAAGTTTCATAAGGAATAGCTAAATAAACAATTCGCTCTGGTTCAAGTTCTTCAAGAGCCTGACAATAGTTAAGATATTGCCCTAACGCCGTATGAAATGTGCTGATATCTGAGTCGCCAATAAAGCTTTTAATTTCTACAGCAATTTTTTCGGCATCTCGTTCAGCTGCGATTGCGATTTCTGCCGCTAAATCAATTTGTAATTTGACTGCCTCGCCAATCCGAATCGTGAGAGGATCGTGAGTGATATTCCATCCGTCTTTGATCAAAGCATTTTTAACCTGTTGATGGAAAACGTCTTTTGCCATTTTGGATGTTTTTCATCCCTTATCTAATTTATTTAATTCTATCATCTACGGCCTTGTCATAAGCTGTTGCGCATTTAAATTGGATATTATTCAGTTTCTTGATGCAAAGCGTGAGTGGTTTTGGGCTGGTTGACTGACTTTAGTTGAGGGCCATTTCACGAACCCCTCCAAACATGGGCATGAATATGGCAATTGAAGCTCCTCAATTGCCGGATAGTTGGTCAGGTAATTTTAAATTAAAAATTTATAATTGACAAACAAAACTGATGGTCTAGAGATGAATCAGCAGCTAAGATCGATGAATTAACATTTCAGATGTGATAGGAGATGACAATGTCTGTACCTACCCGTACTCCTTTACCAATTATCCTAATTCGTGGGTTTGGTGGTCTCAATATTCAAGAGGAACAGCGCTTAACCTATCAGGGGTTTAACCAAGGCACTGTCTATGAACACAAAAAGGGAACAAACGAGATTTATGAAGGATTAATCCTGAGTTTCCTCAAGTCAGACTGGCAATACCATGATGCTACTAACGTCGTGACTTTTGGTAGTCGGGAGATTGAAGATGAAGCAACCCTGCCTCGGAAACTAAAGTCTTTGCAGCAAATGCTCCAGGATGGCAAACCCCTGCCATCATCACTGGAGTGGTTAAAGGATAATGGTATTTTCGATAAATTTAAGCGCCTCAAAGAAGAAACCTATACTCTAAACTATCCAGACAAAACAGAAGAAAAAAGATATTTTTCCGGGGATAAAGTGGTCATAAACCCAGAGAGGGCAGAATCCTTTTTGGAGTCTACCAAAGATCCCTGGCGCTCCATTTGGGTATTTCGCTACTATGACCTGAAAGAGCGTAAATTTGAAACCTATGGTAATGCCTTGGTGCGTCTAATCTACTTAATTCGTGAACTAACGGCGAATCAAGCAGCTGTTAAACCTAAGGTTAACATCATTGCCCATTCTATGGGTGGATTAATCGCTCGTGAAGCAGTTCAAGTCACCTATCCCAGCCTTGGTCTTAAGGCTGAAGACTACATCAATAAAATTATCACTTTGGGAACTCCTCACCAAGGCATTACCTTCCAAATCTTAGAAGATTGGCTGGGGTTTGGGGGAGAGCTAGGAGCTCAAGAAGAATTAGAGCGCTTTAATCTCAAAAATCAAAGTAAGCTCAACAACCCCTATTCGTTCCAAAATTTTGAGAAACACTTTCCATTAGAACGACTTTTAACTATTGTTGGTACCAACTATAAGTCTTACAATTTGCGACAAGCCTCCTTTCTCAACCGCGTTTTCTCCCCGAGATATGAGTTTGGTTCTAACTATAACCGTAGTGATGGCTTAGTTAAGCAATTCTCTGCCCAAATTCCTGGGGCACCCCGTACCTTTATCCACAAATCCCACGGTGGTTTCGACTCCGTGATTACTTCCCGGGAAGCATTTGAAGTAGCAACGCGCTTTTT
>NZ_JAAHHX010000132.1:0-6651 GCF_010672065.1 Moorena sp. SIO4A1
CCGAAAAATCCGCCAATTTAGTCATTAAAATCTGACAAATTAGTTGGGAGGAAGCAACTCCAATGACTAACAATTCGTGATTCGGCCTTCGAGGAGGGTTAGATAAATTTGGCCAAAATTCCGACTATTCGCGCTCCTTTTCTCCCCATCTCCCCATCTCCCCATCTCCCCATCTCCCCATCTATTTTTGGCGAGAATGAAACAGCCCTACCTTACTAAGGGGGGTTAGGGGGGATCCCTAAAAACCCAGAACTTTGTACCTAATTGAATTGCAAACCGCTGTATTGCTTATTCCCTACTACTTATTGCTTATTCCCGATTACCATTACCATATTTTTTTATCTAGTTTCTCTTTTCTTTACACAGTCTTTAATCAATTAATCCTGACTTCTCTAGTCTGTTCTGAATAATCGATATAGGTGTTATTTAATTCTTACTTATTAACTCGTTGATGGTTCTATTTCTACAGTTAATGATTCCTTTTTGGTCAACTCTGACATCTTACATGGCTTTTAAAGCTATACTAATGGCCAGAAATTTTATCCTACTTATGGAAAAATTTTGCTTGTTCAGCAGCCAGTTATTCAGAAATTTATTTTGGCAACTATTTTCGCAAATTATAGCATTATTAAATTAGTTATGACTATAGTCATGACTACTCTCCCTACTTTTTCACTTTTTCTGTCTGGTGTTTGCTTTTTTTAAAGTTTTTTTACCATTGTTTGGTGCTTATGGGACTCCCTTCACTAGTTCAATTATGGAACATTTTCAAGTTCCAACTGAATGAATCTCAACCCAACAACAATACTATTCTTGAATCAACTGAGCCTAAGTTCAAAGAAATCTTGACGAAACGAATCCAGGTTGTTGATAACTGTCTTTATACGATTAATGACTGTCTGAATAGCCTAAATAACATCGTAGATCATCAAGGAACTGCACAACTGAGTAGTGAGCAAATAAATGACCTGAGAAACCAACTTATCCATCTCACAGAAGAACTCCGTCAACTTCGGTGAATCTTCTGATGATTTAAGATGAGTTAAAGAGTTATTTATCAAGCTTTTTGTGGGACTAACGAATTGGGTCATGTACAGTAACCAGTTTAGTCCCATCGGGGAAGGTTGCTTCTACCTGGACTTCATTCACCATTTCGGGAACTCCTTCCATGACATCATCCCGGGTCAGCAGCGTGGTGCCGTAACTCATTAAATCAGCTACTGGACGTCCTTCCCTAGCACCTTCCAAAATTTCCGCAGAAATGTAGGCAACGGCTTCTGGGTAATTTAGCTTCAACCCCTTTTCCTTGCGCCGTTCTGCCAATAAGGCAGCAGTAAAAATTAGTAGTTTATCCTTTTCTTGGGGTGTCAGTTGCATTGTTTTATCGTGTGGTTAGCAGCAATTTTGGTTAGTAGCAATTTTGGTTAGTAACAATTTTGACATTACAATAGCCAAACTCGTGGCTTAATCATAGGACGCCCGAATAGATTAACACGCAACAGTTGCCAAACCTCTATAAACCAGTGTCTCACCTCCTCAGTCGAAGCACCACGATAGCGGCATAATAATCCTGACATCAGCTGAGTTACGCCAGCTTCCCCCACATACTCCCTAGCACTCCAAAGTTCCCTGGCTTGTTCGAGAATCTCAGATGATACCGGTTCCCCTACCAAAGCTAATGTTCCTACCACTGGTTGTCCCGCTAAACCATAAGGACTAGAGAAGGTGGCTTCGCTAGCTGGTAACCATTGTCGGTCAATCCAGGTTGGATGTCCTTGCTGCCAAACTTCCGTATGCGATCGCCAATTTCCCTCCACAAACCTTTCTCCTCTGGCACTCCGTCCAAATCGAGTAATTTCCCAGCCTAACCAACTGGCTCCCGGCGCTAATTCTACCCGCAAATCCTGCCGGTAAACTGCACCATTGAATACAATCGTTTCCTGGGGCAACCATTCTAAACAAGCACCAGTCTCTACTTGGAGCCGGATGATTTGTCTAGTTTCTGGGGTTTTTAGCTTAGCGCTATAGTTTTTTTGATTAGCGCTAGATCTGATTTGTCTAGCTTCTGGCTTTTTTAAACTAGCGCTAGATAAATTTTCTTTAACTTCTGGTTGGTTTAAACTAGCGCTATAGTTTATTATACTAGCGCTAGAACTGCCCCTACCATAAGCTTTACTAGCAGCAGCAGTGGTGATTAAAGCATGAGTACCCGATTCAAGGTGGATATCTTGAGACAACCTGTCCCCTGCTACCATTCCTCCAGCGGTATGAAGTACCACACTGTGACAAACCCCTAGCCCTTCTGGATAAAACGGTCGCTGTACCTTCAAGGGAGCTCTGGCGTAGGTGTGAATAGGTTGAGTTTTTCCATGGGCTAAGGCAAAGCGTAATTCAAGGCTGCCATGCCATCGAGATTGATCACTATCTGTTGGTTGTGGTTGAGAGAGTCGATTCACGAATAATTAAAGGGCAATGTAAGGTAATTGACCGGGTCGCTTCGCCGTTGCTGAATATCGGAATCATATTCAAGTAAGCTAAACGGTTAAAATGCTTTTTAGGAAGGCAAAAAGCATGCATGGCTATTGGCAAAAGGGGACTGGGATCTATCTTTTTGATGTGATTTGACTAATATAAAGTTTAAATGCACAACAGCTTATACTTGAGCCAGTTATAGGGTACCTAAATTAATTGTGATAATTTTTGTTCATCGTTCCCTACTCCCTACTCCCTGTTCCCTGTTCCCTTTTCTATACCAATTACCCTTGAGTCTTCCAGAATTGGGCAACGCCTTGATCTCTAACTAATTGCCCGATTCAATCGGTGTCAAACTAATCACAGTACGTTGGATGAACTACCCCGCCCTGTAGAGGGACGGGGTTTCAGCAGACCCGTCCTGAGAGCGTGATTTTTGACGCTTCATCTTCCCTAGTTGCTTCATCGATCCAGTATGCTTACTGGTCTTTGAAGTAGAGCTAGAAAATCCACGTTTATCGAGGTCATTCCCGTACCCCGGCTGTTTTCCTAATGCTGCGTTGTACATTACCATTGTGCTGGTTTTGTCTCGTGGAAATTCAAACCCGCACTCATCACAAACGTGGTAACGATTGGAAATATCAGCCCATTCTTTATGAACTTTACCACATTTTGGACAACGTTGTGATGGCTTAAATTGCTTGGTAGGTAATTGAAGCACGATCCCACCTTTTAGTTCAATTTTGTAGGTCAGCATCTTATTAAGAGAACCAAAACCAACATCAAGGATAGATTTATTCAACCCAGCTTTTTGTCTTTGGCGTTTTGAGCTGTTCTTAGCTTTACGAGTCATTCCTTTCGTATTGAGTTTTTCAGTTACGCCGATGTCATAACGACTAGCTAAATCTGACGTAACCTGGTGTTGCCAGTCTTTACGCTGATTACCAATTTTACCCTTGAGTTGAGATTCTCGTTTATTGGCCTTTTTCCAGCGACTTGATGGCTTCACTCGCTGTCTACGATTAGGAGCGCGTTTTCTACGTTTAGCCTTGCCAGCATTTTTTAATAATGGTTCTAAAGTACGAGTAAAACGCTGATTTTCAATCTCGTTGAACTCAGAACCATCAAAGGTAGTAATAGCTGTTTCTGTTCCTAAATCATAAGCTACAACCGACTCATAGCTTAAGTCTGACTCAGCTCCATATAATGGTTCAGGTGTATCAACTTTTAGAGTGATCGATGCAAACCATTGATTTAATCGTGGTTTGTAAACAACAGTCAAAGTGGTTGGCTTACCCCAATATTTAGCCTTACCTCGCATCCTGATTTTAATTTTAAGGTCATTCAGGATAAGAGTTCCATGTTTTCCATTACTGTTAACTTTCCAGCCAGAAGCACTGGGGTAAGTCCATCCAGAATAGTCCCTAATAGATTTAAATATTGGGAACTTTCTTAGTCCACTGAAAAAACTGTTATAAGCTAGGTCTACCCGTTTAACTGTTGCCTGTAATGATGTGCTGTAAAGACCTTTATATTCCGTCCAGCATTCCTTGAAGGCCGGTAGAATATTTTGTTGTTCAAAATAACTAACGCTTTTCTGGTTTACTTTCCACTCATAGCGACGATGATCCAGACAGGCATTGTATAACAATTGATGCAAAGAACGAGCGTAGAATAACTTGGATTGTTGTGATACCGTTGGGTACAATCGAAATGTCTGTCTTAACGTCGCCACAGTGTAATCACCTCCTTAGTTTTATTCAGTCGCGCTGATTAGACGACAATCAATGTAACACAGATTCCGGAAGTTATGGCACGACTCCAAATGTATTGTATTCTGTGGTGGAGCGCCATTATAAAAAGTAAAAGAATATATCAAAAATCCATCGGGAGGATGTGGGGAAACAGTTGTTGAGGGGGTCTATCCATCCCCACTAATCACGAGGGATGGGGAATTTCGACCCCCTCAAACACCCCCCAATTGTTAAATGCCAGTTAATAAGTTTACGGTCACACCTGGCTCTCAAAAGCAACCAAACTAATGACTAACCATTAATAACCTATACATCTGGTGCATGATGCCAGATAATCAAGTCAGACTAATCTAGGGGTAGCGTGCAGTTTTATAATTTGGAAACCGTGCAATAATCGTGTTTACCGTGACTGGATAATCTTTCCCTATGGTGCAAGTGCCTGACTCTACCGCCGAACTCGCAGCCCTGCTCAACGAACCCATGGATCTGGATTTCCAACTCCCGGACCCAGAGGATGAAGAAATTCAGGAAACTGACTTTGAACAGCTAGTGGATCACGCTTGGCGAGTATGCGATCGCGTTGACCTACAGACCGATATCTGGCGGGGACGGATTCTACGAGTAGTAAGAGACAGGGAGAAAAAAGGGGGTGAAGGAAGGGGAGCTGGATTTTTAAATTGGCTCAAAAGTCGGGAAATCGGTAAGAGTCAGGCTTACTCCCTGATTGAACTGGCTAACAGTGCCGATACTCTGTTAACCGAGGGTCAGCTTAGTCATGATGCCATTAATAACTTCAGTAAACGGGCATTTGTGGAAACAGCTAAGTCGGCTCCCGAAGTCCAACAGATGGTGACAGAACGAGCTCAAAAAGGCGATCGCATTACCCGCCGGGAGGTCAAACAGGCGTCTGATCAATGGACTGCCATGTCCTCAGAATTACTACCAGAGGAAGTTAAAGAAAAATCTGCTGAAGGGGGTCTCCCATCCAGTTACCTGGCTCCATTGGTCAAAGAGATGGAAAAGCTGCCAGAAAGCCACCTGATTCCATTACAAGAAGCAATTGCTACAAACCCAGATGTGGACACCGTTAAACACGTGACCTCAGATGCCCGTTGCTTAGCCAAGTATCTAGATGCATCTGCCCAAGTCCAAGCTATTAATCACACATCCTTGGATATGGAACTAGCTTTAGATGAAGCGCTACGGCTTGAGTGTTTAAACACTGCTGCTGATTTAGTGAAACAAGCCTTGGCACTAGAAAAGACTGTTGGCAAACTCTATACCACCTGGAAGCGTTTAGGTAGCCTGTCAGACCGATTGTATGTAGATACCGGGGCAAGTACTCCCCACTTGCGATTGCTGCTGACCTGTATGGATCGTCTAGCCGGTGACGTGATTGAAGTTCCTTTGGACGAGAGTGGAGAGCAGCTGATTCGGCTGAAAGTTATGAGCGAAACCTAAGGTATCAGCATAAGCGCTACGCGCACGCTACGCGAACAGCTGTCAGCCGTCAGCCGTAACTCAGACCTTACGTTCCCGTAGTGCTGCCTTTGGCCTTAGCTTACCTCTTTGATTCAAAATCACATCAAGTAGCGTGGACACAAGTCCTTGGCTGATAGCTGAATGCTGAATGCTGAATGCTGAATGCTGAAGGCTGAATGCTGAAGGCTGAATGCTGAAGGCTGAATGCTGAAGGCTGAATGCTGAAGGCTGAAGGCTGAAGGCTGAATGCTGAATGCTGAATGCTGAATGCTGAATGCTTACCTTACTAAGGGGAATTGGTAGTTCATTAAGCTATTGGCCAATAATGCCCATCTTAATAGATAATAAACGATTGTTGTAGCCTAGAAAAAGGCTAATAAATCTATCGATCAGGGGATGGACGACGATTTGGCTGTGAAAATAAGGCATGCAGGTATGAAAGACAGTTTAGATCAGATGAGCGAGAATATACCAAAATTTTCTACCTTAGTAGACCTGCTACGTTACCGAGCAACACACCAGCCGGATCAGATCATCTATACATTTTTACTGAACGGGGAAACCCCAGACCGCTACCTTACCCATAAACAGTTAGACAACCACGCCCAAGCGATCGCATCCGAGCTTCTACACCAAAACGCAAAAGGGGAGCGAGCTTTGCTACTCTATCCACCCGGTTTAGAGTTTATCACAGCTTTCTTCGGCTGTTTGTATGCGGGAGTGTTAGCCGTTCCAGCTTATCCCCCCCGCTCCAATCAAAATTTGTCCAGGCTAGAGGCAATTGTGGCAGATGCTCAGGCCAAATTTGCCCTCACTACTACCCCTCTATTAGAGAAAATAGAGACTCAGCTAGCTGAAAATCCCGCCAACAATCAACTGAAGTGGCTGGCAACTGACAATCTGCCTACGCACCACGAATCAGATTGGCAGCACCCGGACTCTA
>NZ_JAAHHX010000133.1:0-6288 GCF_010672065.1 Moorena sp. SIO4A1
GGGATGGAGTGTAAACCTGGTTCAATGGATCCTTTGTTCTTGACTAGGTATTCACAGGCCAAAGCTTGGTTAGCAAAGCTCATGTCCATCACCGCACTGGGATGACCTTCAGCTGCTGCCAGGTTAATCAGGCGTCCTTCACCCAGTACTACAACGGATTTACCATTTTTCAAACAGTACTCTTGGGTAAAGTTCCGTACTTCTTTGACTTCTGTTGCCATTTCCCCTAAGGACTTGAGGTCAATTTCAATATCGAAGTGACCGGAGTTGCACACCATTGCTCCATCTTTCATCACCTCGAAATGCTCAGGGCGAATCACGTGCTTGTTACCAGTAACTGTGATAAACAAGTCACCTAAGGGAGCAGCTTCTGCCATCGGCATTACCCGGAAGCCATCCATCACAGCTTCAATGGCTTTAGTGGGGTCGATTTCAGTAACAATGACATTGGCTCCCAGTCCCCGGGCTCGAAGTGCTGCGCCTTTGCCACACCAGCCATAACCGACCACAACCACGTTTTTACCAGCTAGCAACACGTTGGTGGCGCGGATAATACCATCAAGGGTAGATTGACCAGTACCGTAGCGATTGTCAAAGAAGTGTTTGGTGTCAGCATCATTAACATTCATTGCCGGGAATGTCAAGACACCGTCATTGAACATAGCCCGCAGACGGACAATGCCAGTGGTGGTTTCTTCGGTGGTACCAATGATATCACTGAGCTGGTGTTGGCGATCTTTTACCAGAGTGGCGGTAACATCACTACCATCATCGATTATAATGTTTGGTTTGTGATCCAGGGCAATTTCAACGTGGCGGTGATAGGTTTCGTTATCTTCCCCTTTGATGGCAAATACAGAAATATCATGATCAACCACTAAGCTAGCCGCCACATCATCTTGGGTTGACAGAGGGTTGCTGGCAATTAGGACAGCATCAGCACCAGCAGCCTTGAGTGCGATCGCTAAATGGGCAGTTTCCGTAGTAACGTGACAGCAAGCAACTAAACGAATTCCTTCCAAAGGCTTTTGTTGGGCAAAGCGGTCTCGAATTTGCTTGAGCACTGGCATCTCCCGTCCAGCCCATTCAATCCGCTGCTTTCCTTTTGGTGCCAGAGACAGGTCTTTAACTTCGTGTTTTATCCTAGTCGCAGTTGCAATCATCAGGTTTTGTGTTTTAGTTAACGTTTTTTAGTTTAGCCTTGATTAGTTTAACGTGTCCCTTGAAAGTTCCACCGGATGGGCAAGCTTTATCAAAATTCTGATTAAACCTGCTGATTTTGAAGATATTTTACATATTTATCTCTTTAACGAGTGCTAATTACATCCCTTGATGTAGTAATTTGGCGATTTTCTGAAGGATATAGGAAACTCAATGGCAGCAAGGCCTCTTAGGATTGACTACTGATCACTCCTAAATTAGTATATTTGTACTATAATCAAGAGAGCGAGTTGACGGTTAGCTGATCTGATGTAAACCCCTAATCAAGGTTTTTCCCCATGAAGAAGCACTATATCCTGAGCATCAATCCCAATGCCGACTACCAATGGGAGCAGTGTACGTCACGAGATCCCATTACGGCAGAACGGCCAGACTTTGCTGGTTTGATTGCCCAAGCTGTGGCAGATCAAACTGGTTCTTATCTAGTGGCAGTTAATATTGAGGTAGAAGTATTAGAGCAAGCAGCACAGCCCCAAGCTCAGAAAGTGCGGGTTGATTTGCCAGTGGTTCCTGTGGAAGTGCAACCATCAGGATTAGTAGCATGATTATTGACATAGTTAACCGGACCCGGTTCTAACACAAATGTAGCTTCAACCCGCATTCAACAACCGCTCTCCTATCCGGTCAGACCTGGGCTTGGTGCGGGCTTAGCTAAAACCAACCAAAAAGCTTAACGAGGCAAACCGTTCCCCGGCCCGATGATGGGATTTTCCACGGCTTCTCGGTACTGTTCAACGGCTTCAGTATAGGCAATGGGCAGAACACACTCGACGTTTTCATGGGGACGAGGAATGATTACCCAGGATTCCAGGGTAGCGCCATGGGCTTTTTCGACGGCTGCAATACCGGCATCCATAGCTGCTTTTACTTCCGAAACATCCCCTCGAATATTGATATTGAAGCGGGCGCTACCAACTCTGATGTAGCCTACTAAGGTAACCCTACCAGCTTTCACCATAGCATCTGCTGCTGCGAGTATACCAGGAAAGCCTTTGGTTTCGAGAGATCCAACCGCCACTGTGGACATAGCCAAACTCCTTACTTTGTTGAATTTGTTTAATTATTTTAAACTCAGGAACTATTGTACGAATCTTCGCTACCGATGCTGACAAATAGCGATTAAGCCTATTGGTTTAAAATGTTCGGAACTCTTCGACTTTGCTGGTGTAGTGGATGGGCAGCACTGTGTCCACATTTTCATTAGGGTTAGGAATGATATAGTAAGCTGTCACCTCGGCACCATAGGTTTTCTCTACGGCTTCCAGACCAGCTGCTACCGCGACGTTTACCTCCGATATTTTACCACGGACGCTAACCATAAACCGACCTTTCTCAGATTTATCATAGGATACCAGTGTCACTGCCCCTGCTTTGACCATGGCGTCTGCTGCGGCAAGTACCCCTGGAAAACCTAGGGTCTCAATGGTTCCAACTGCTACTGGCATTGTGTTCTACTCCGGTCAACACGAAAAGTTTGTTAAATCTGATTGTACTGGAGTTATTAGGCAAAATATATCTTAGCTTGCCTAAAACGTTAACATTTAAAATTTAAACTATTATAAAATATTTAAATTTTACCCTAAAAATTAACAATTACTAGAAGTTGAGTTTGGTTAGTTTTTTTAGGCTCTTGCGCACCTGTTTTTCTTTCTCCTGGAGTTCAGTAATTAGTTTTTGATTATAGGGATCGATAATCCCTGATTTGCTTTCTGAATTTACCCAAAGTTTACGGGCTAGTTGGAAACATAACTGACATCGTTCTAAATTTCTCAGAATTGAAGGAGTAAATTGAGCCAACAGTTCTTCATCTCTTTTGGTAAACCCCTTTAGATCAATTCTTTCATACAATTCATCCTTTGGATTACTGTCTGGCTTTAACTTATTAATTAATTGTACCACAGCAATTAAATTTTTTTGCTGATTCAACACCGGCCAAGCTAGCATAGTATAGGTTCGGTAACCGGTAATTTGGTCGATTCTTTTCGCTTCTTCAGAGCGTGGATCCTCATAGACATCAAAGGGAACATTAATAATGCTTACGGAGGTAGCAGCTGCACCAGCAATTCCTTTATCTGCTGGAATATCAATGACTAGGGAGCCACCTTTCCCATCATCAGCGTCAATGGAACCGAGGATATTACTATGCTCATCCAGTAAAAAAATACTGGTGCGGTCTGCTTTTAGTATATTTCCCGCTTTTCGGGTGAGGCGACGTAACATTTCTTTGAGGGTATCCACTAAATCCCCTAAAGCGTCATCAACGGTGTTTACCTCTTCGATAGGCTTTGGTTTTGTATTCCCGTAGCCTGGCCTACGGCCAATCCCATCACTGGTATCTACGGTATCTACTTCACTGGTATCTACTTCAATCTCTGAGGATTTTACCTGAGTTTCCAGTAAATCTAAACCAGCAATTTCTCGCCAATTTAAGTGCAATGCTTGACAAATTTCTACAAAGAAAAGACCTTTAATGGGCTTTCCGATCAGAAAAAGATTAACAATGGGCAAGGATAAATCTAATTTATTAGCTAGGTCTATATCTCTTCCCCGACGCTTACGCTTCCAAACTAATTTGACTGTTTCGAGATACTTAGGGTGTACACTATATAATTTGTCCATTCTTTTTTTGATTTGGGGAAAGCTGCTTATCTCAACTCCAACTGATTAGGGAGTAGCCAAAATATAAAATACCAGTTTTTAGCTTTTCGGATAGGCAAAAAAAGTTGGTTTATTTTCAGTTTTATAGATTAAGTTAGGTTACCCACCCTACTTTAATTGGTATTTTTTTAAACGCCAGTCCCTGATCTCAATCTATGGCTTTTTATCGATATTCTGGACATTTGATGTCAATGGTCTAAGTCTCTAATAGGTTCATCCCATCAGTTAACTAGACTCTCTAGGTAGTTTTAACAAACTAGTTGCTGCTTTCAGCAGTGTATTCCGTTAGATGTTACTAGGCAATTAACCGTGCTTTCTAATAACCTCTTAGGGTTGGAAGTTTTTGATGACGGTCACGGTATCAGCCACATCGTCTAGTTACCCTTACCCCCATTACCACCATGGTGAAGATACCATAGTTGGTATACAGCTGTCACACCTGATCAATAACCTGATCAATAAACAGATAATCGGTTCTTTTGTTTGGCTATCACCTGCTGCTTCCAGTAAGCTCTGGGCAGCAGTATTTGTATAATAGTGCTTTTTGTGAAAAAGGTAAAGTCCTTTTCAGGAAGTGTAAGCAGTCAGCTAATATCCTCGCCGAGGCTACATCAACTGCTTCTGAGCAGTCAGTTAAATCATCCAGGAAAACTTAGACATTTAGCTGAGGAGCGCGAGTAGATCAGTTATCCTGGAAAACCCTCTCAATATGCTGATAGCTGGAAGCTGACTAGGGATTTTGGATGGTTTGGTTAATACGTTTTAATATTCTCAAAACAGTGTAAAGGTCATCTTTGTTCTCAAGAGCGAATGTATAGGATTGAGCATATTTAGGTGGCTTGTGGGTTGTCATCTTTAGGAATTTAAACTCATTTCCATTGGTGATAAACCCCAGGATAGATTGCTCTGGATTAGGATTAGCCAACATATACGCTAAGACTTGGGGAATTCCCGCTGCCAAGGCATATTTTGTTCCTTTTGCTTCAATAACAGTAACCCAGAATTCTGGGTGAAAAATCAGAATATCAATACGTCCAGTAACAATCATACCCTCATCTTCGGAGGTGATTTTAACTTCTTTCTCTGCTGTAATTTCAAAGGGATGACGATAAAATCCCGCTAGTCTGAGTAATGGCGATATTATCACCATTTTCAAGATCACTTCCAATAACGGAGACTCAGATAAGTACAGATATTCTTCTTTAACTTGCCCTAGCAATTGTTTCTCAAAATCCGTCAGTTCCGGTAACTCGTCTTGCCATTCTCGGAAAAAATGTTCATCATCCGTTCGTTCTAGGTGGAATCTGTGTCTTAATTGACGTAAGGTAATCTCTTTTGCAGGAATTGTTTGAACCATGGGTAGTTGAAAATTTATAATTTAGAGTTTAATTAATCGCACATAAGTGATTACACAGTCCCTGATTTATTTATAGCAATTTTCGTAAGTATTCAGCGATCAGCGATCAGCTTCTTCTTTAAATTGCGATAATGCAATAGTTTTTTGGAACCCTTGTATCTTACTAATCCCATTAATCTCACTAATCCCAGTTGCCCCACTACTTGAGATTGTGACAATGCAATAGTTTTTTTTAGCACCCTCTTCCTCCCGCGCCCACACCCCACACCCCACACCCCACACCATCTGAAATGGCGACAATGCAATAGTTTCACCAAATCCTGGCATTTTATGGAAAATCGTGTTATTATAATAATATCGTTAAAGCAATGGTTTATTGGCCATGATGATTTCCACCGCACAAGCCGCTGAATTACTTGGTGTTTCTGCTACTCGCGTCCGTTACCTTCTGGGCAAGGGCAGAGTTAAAGGGGCTTATAAGGTGGGCAGAACTTGGGTGATTCCTTTGTTTGATGGTATGCCGGTGGTCACCCCTGGCACTCGCGGACCAAAACGGAACTGGTCAAAGCGTACAGAGTACACTAAGACAGTGATTCATGTTAACCAGAGGGTGATTCGCAACAATCTCAAGACGGGGGACCGGAATCCTGTGATTACGGTGAAGCGAGGCTCTAAAAATGTTTACGGTCATACGGTGGAGGTCAATGGCCCCTGTCGGGTGATGTATCGTCCAGATGATCCCCTTAAGTGTGGAGCACGGGTTTGGATTGAGACTATTTCTGATTTTGAGGTGATTTCAGCGTGATGGGTCAGCTGTTCAGTATTGAGATTGGGATACCTAAATTGCTCAAAGGGAATAGGGAATAGGGAACAGAGATACAATCCTGTGTACCTCATTAGGGTAAAAACCCCTGTATTAGCAAAAATCTCCCTATCTCCCTATCTCCCTATCTCCCTATCTCCCTATCTCCCTATCTCCCTATCTCCCTATCTCCCTATCTCCCTATCTCCCTATCTCCCTATCTCCCTATCTCCCTATCTCCCTATCTCCC
>NZ_JAAHHX010000134.1:0-6282 GCF_010672065.1 Moorena sp. SIO4A1
CGGAGGCATAGCAGTTTTTACGTTGGTTTGTATGGTCAAACCTGGATGAATTTTAAGGATGTTTGTCTAAAATTAGTAACCGAATTAATGAAATTAAATCCTAATAAACGAAAGTATTATCAACGCGGTTTAAGGGCTAGGTCGCTTATAGAATCTGCGTTTTAGCTCATTTCGTCACCCCCTCAGCTTTCCTAACTGAGGATGGTTATTTTGGGCGGCATGAGATAGAAATAAATAATTTGAGCGAACAAAACCCTTAATACGTTCTTTTTCGCCTTTCAGCCCTCGCCCAAAATACCAATCATACTCCTGTTCTTCTGAACGATAGTTACGCTCAAACCAAGTTTGAGGACGTCCTTTGGGATACGCGATTAGCCACTCTTCGTACACCCGCTCTTGGTCTAAGGAAAATCCGTATTGGTAGCGAATATTATCCTCAATGAAAATAATTTCAAAACAGCTCGGCCTTTTCTGGCAGTCAGCATTTAAGCGAAATGGTTCGATATTCCATCTACTGCCAAGCTGCATGCCAGTGGCTGACTGAAGCACAATCCGACCCATGGTCTGGATTGCACGCACCAGATTGCTCTTCCCCGAAGCATTAGGACCGTAGACCACAGCGCTGGTGAGTAGGCGCAGAGACTTGACATTAGGCATCGGGAAACTATTGCTATTCCGCCCAGTTTTTTTATTAGATGCCACCATGCTCAAGGTCTGGCGCTCTCGAAATGAACGATAATTTTCTACGCTGAACTCAACTAGCATCACTAGGGTCTCCCATGCTTACTTAGGGATTATCCATTAATTTTGGTCAATGGTAAACAATGGTAAAGCCATGATTGAGTTGATTATAGGAAGCTAATTAGTAGATATGCGATTGACCGTAGGTCACGCTACGCGATGAAGCTTCGCTTCCGCTAAAAGCGATCGCATCTCTTCCTAGTAATACCAATTAAACCAAATATTGGTATACCTTAATCCCCTATATCACTGCCTTACATTACCAGTTTATCACCTTATGACCTGATTCCCGTATCCTCTGTAGCAAAAATAAATAAAATTATCATTATTGCTAGGCAAATATATCCATGATTGACTAACATTAATCCAGCTTGTAGGGTGGGCAAAAACTGTTGGATTATTCGGAATACTCTAAATTAGATTACTTGGCCCACCCTACTTTAATTGCTAAAAAGGAAGCTCATCATCCATTCCTAGTATAAGTTTATTCCCTGAATTGCTACGTAATTCAATAACACCTGCTATCAACTTCCAACAAGGGTCACCATCCTTTTGCCAATCACCAGGTCGCCAAGGCATACTCAGACTAACCGTAACCAAACACTGATTTTGTGGTCGATACCCTAACTCTAAATGCCTAACAAATACGGGATCAGTAATCGTAGCAGTCAATTCTTGTCCACAATCTGTTACCAGTGAACCTTCCCATTTTTCTACACCCTCATCTCTGATACCAATAGGTTGAACCAAGAACTCCACAGCTTTCACCAGTTGTAGTGTACATCGTTGCTCTACTGGTAATGACTGCAAGAAACTCACCGTTACATAGCGCTCATTATTATGGAGAATGTATTTTTCCCGGCTACAAAACTTATTCAGATATCCAGCAGGAACTTGTCCTACTCGTCGCCATTGTCCTGGTAATACCAAAAGATTTTCACACTCAAAGCCAAAGTCTGGTCCAGTTTTAGCCAAAGGAATCTCTAAAATATCCAGTAAAGTTGGTTCCCTTCCCGCAATCTGACGCATTGGTTTCGGAATGCGACCATCCGGTAAATCAGATACAGGACGAATCCATTGACATTTCAGAGAATTAATTCCAGCGATACATCTATCGCCATGCTTCCAGGAGTTAGCCAAGCAAATAATCTGAGTCATGCTGCTATCTAATCCCAAGTAAGGTTAGTTTAGACGTAAGCATTCAGCAGTCAGCGGTCAGCGGTCAGCAGTCAGTGGTCAGTGGTCAGTGGTCAGCCGTTGGCCTTTAGCACTTCAAATAGCGTGGTTGGCACAGGCTTCGACGCTGGGAGGTAGCCCATTAGCTGAGAGCTGAGAGCTCAGAGCTATCAGCTGATAGCTGATAGCTGATAGCTGAGAGCTGAGAGCTGATAGCTGATAGCTTACTGATGTTTTTCTATGGTCTTAACAAAGGGGATTTGGTTTCAATCATAGGTGAACTATTTTTATAGTTCCCAATTTTTGACTCAGATATTCTGCTACTAAACGGCGATGACAGTTATGGGGAGTAGGTTCACTACACAGCAGACAGCTACCATCTAATAAGTCTAGTGATACCTTCTTTTCGATTTCACGCTCTGTAATTAATTGTAAGAACTGTTTTTCGTAGGTTTCCCAATCACCATTATTTTTTTTATAGGTATCTAGGATATCCTTGGTCGGAGCCAACTCTAGACGATGTATATAGTCAATATTCCCAATTTGCTGCAAAAAGTATTCAAAATCATTTTTTTTTGTGAAACCAGCTAATTGAGATTTATTATTCAGTCTCGTATCGATAACTCGCCTTACTCCAGCATTAATCAGAAGCTCAAAGAACTGTTGAGCACTCTTTTTAGTAAACCCAATTGTAAATAAATTAATAGTTGGATTCATATATAGCCTTTCTATTACTTATGAGGTACACTCATTTTTTTTCCCCCTACTCCCCACTCCCTACTCCCTACTCCCTACTCCCTACTCCCTACTTCCTACTCCCTACTCCCTACTCCCTACTCCCTACTCCCTACTCCCTACTCCCTTTGCTAGATAAGCAATAGTATCCCCTTGCCTATGATAAACTTCCTTAAGTCTATCCTCCCGAGAGCAATTCTCCCAGTTATCCATAGATGTCGGGTCATCAAATAGGGAAAGTTGCTTCGGTTGTTTGATTTGGGAATCACTTAACCCATGAGAGCTGAGCAACCTCTCTTCTAACTCCTGATGGGACTCTAAGCTGCCATCATTGAGAATATGATTAATCTCTAACTCGGATTTCACTAAATGTTGGCAGACTAAAATTGTCCGATGGCAAGTGATCGGGTCTTTTTCAGCACACATCAAGGCAATTTGGTACGTTTCAGCCCCTTGAATTACCCGTTTAAGACCCGCTGAAAACAGGTCAGTGGCGGCAATTTTTTCATATAACGCTTTACCACCAACATAACAACTGAGATCAGCCGGTCTTGCCCCCAACTCCTTACCCAGAAACACATAGCGAATTCCTGCCGACAATAGTTCAGCCTTGAGGGGGGCTTGACAAAAATGAGGTAAGTAACGGCTGTAAGGATGCGATCGCACATCAGCCACCGCCGTAATTCCGTGCTGCTTGAGTAAAGCAATAAAATCCTCAATACTGAGATTAGAATGACCAATAGTGAATAATTTCCCAGTATTACTAATTGTATTAATCATTTCCAACAATCTCCCTTCTTCCCATTCTTTACGTCTTCTTATATCATGTCGGGATAATTACCCTTAATAAAAATCTCCCCATCTCCCCATCTCCCCATCTCCCCACCCTCCCTCTAATTATGGGTATTCAACCTGACTTGATATTAAGCGAGCCTTGTGGTGGTGCGTTACGGGGCGGACTATCCCAATGATGGCTACGAGGCGGAAAATGAGGCCCCCCTAACGCACCCTACGCAGCTGTTTCATTAATCGGAAGAAATTGTCAGGTTAATAGGCGTGAAAGGGAGGTGGGGTGGGCACTATCTCCCCATCTCCCCATCTCCCTATCTCCCTATCTCCCTAGCGAAGGTCGAATTGCTATAGTTGGTTAGGTCAAATTAAAGTTAATTAGGTTGAGGATTAGGCGATTCCACTGGTATAAATGGAGTAACCTCAACTATCACTTTCAAGGGTTTACCTAGCTTAATGTTAACCGCATCTTCAAACCTCTTAACCTGTTCCGGTGTAATCGGTTTTATTGAACGGATATCCATTTCGATAGAAGGAGGATTAGTTTTCCGATTGATCTTCCAAGTAGAAACTTCTGTTATACCTGGTTTGTTAAACACTTGACTCTTATTAATCAATTCCTGAACTGGCTCCTCAACTCTTCCTTGCTCAAGCACGTCCCAAAAGGTAAGTCCTAGGGGCACCACTAACACAGCAATCAGCACTAACGAGAATCCCCAGTTTAAAGACCGGCTCAGTTCAGTACTCTGAGCATATCCGCTAAAGACATAGACGATCATACAAGCTAGGTTAATCCCAATCAGGTTAGTAATATAAAGGAGAAATGCCCCCTGACTCAAAGTCCATTCTCCCTGGGAGAGGGTTAACCCAACGACACAAAGGGGAGGCATTAGGGCTACTGCAATTGCTGTCCCTGGTACCGCATCCTCTAAAGACGGACGAATTTTAGAGAAACCACTAATTCCCCCGGCCACGATCGCAACCAGTAAATCAATTAGATTGGGTTGAGTTCTTGCTAAAACTTGCGCTCCAAATTCAGGGAATCCGATAACTGTACCAACCAACCAAGAACAACTTATACCGAGTACGGTGCCTACAGCAATAGAAACAAAACTACTCCGTAACAGTTGCCAATCTCCTTCCAAGGTAGCAAAGGACAATCCTCTTAAGGGCAACATCAGAGGAGCAATAATCATCGCTCCAATAATCACCGCAGCACTGTTGAGCACTAGTCCAAAGGTGGCAATTAAACAAGAGCTAATGATTAAAACTAAGAAATTGAGGGTAAGTTCGGATTCTTCAAACAAAGAATTCCTTACCATCATAATTGGAATTGCCTTTAAGCCAAAGTTCCTGAAAAGATTCAAGGTTTTGGAGACTCTAGTTTTAGTCTTTTGAGTCTTTTGATTCTTTTGGTTTTCCTTTTCCATAGATAATAGACGATGCTCCCGACTATTGAGCTAAATTATCTTTCACCAACACATATTGACAATTAACCATAATATCAGGTATTATGTCGCACTTCACAATCTGACTGGTAGATCCGATAATCATTAGGTAACGTTACTGCTCCGTAAGCCTTTAGCTATCAGCCAATGCGCTACTTGAGGTGCTGCTTGAGGTGCTACCAGCTAGGAGGCTATCAGCTAGGAGGCGCTTTGGGTGCATCTCATATTTCTTTACCGAAAAAATTGGGTTTAAAGCCCCGTCCTTCCAGGACGGCTTTAGATGTGGTACAATAAAACCATAAGCAATAGACTTTAAAAGTAGAAAGACACTATCTAACCATAAGTAGACAACGTAAAAAATATGTAAAGCGTACGTATTGCGTAATTGGGTCTAACGACTTAAAAGTCTATGAAAAAATTAGATAAAAAAAGTGTCTATCTATAGAAAAAAAGGTACGGTGGGGCACACCGAAACCTAGTCATAGACTAAACCGCTTGTGGATTTAAAGTTACCGTAAGAATAGTGGAGCCTTTATAGTCGGTCGGTTATGCAGCATAGGGGAAAGGTTTTGTAGTAAGGCTCCACTATTCTAAGGTTTCGTCTCCAAGGAGACCTCTATTTTTCCTGGTTCCGGCCTGGTTAAACAAGTCACCTCGTTGTTCGCGTAGCGTGGCCATAGGCCAAGCAAGAATCCCCGTCCTTCCAGGGCGGGGAGTGTCAAGCTCTTGCCTTTTGCCTCTTGTATGCATGCCTTTTTCGGCAATTCGTGTGTTTACAACCTAGATACAAACGCGCTTATCTTCTGCCTAGAGTGACAGAAGATAGGCGAGAGCAAATCCTAATCCTACTGTACAGTTATTGTCAACTGGGTATGACACTGCAACGGTTTTACCAGAAGTGGGACGTAACTCGGGAAGACATGGCTTTGATCTGCTCCTGTTCTGTTCAAACGGTTAACGGCTGGTTTTCCACCAGTCGTCGCTGTTACCCTCCGACTCCTGGTCACTTGCGCCATCTGGCGATTATGGATTTTTTGTTAGAAGATTTTGAGACTATTCCGAGGGAGTTATTGGATCGATTATGCTTGAAGGAGGAGAGAATGGTGAATTAAGAATTAAGAATTAAGAATTAAGAATTAAGAATTAAGAATTAAGAATTAAGAATTAAGAATTAAGAATTAAGAATTAAGAATTAAGAATTAAGAATTAAGAATTAAGAATTAAGAATTAAGAATTGAGAGGATATCTGAAAAGTTTTTTTATACTGAATTTTGCCCCCCTAGCCCCCCAACTTTGGGGGGAATAAGAGTCAATTTGCTTCTAAAAGTCCCCCAAAATTGGGGGATTTAGGGGGCTTGGATGTAGCAAATGAGACTTCTCAGACAACCTCTGA
>NZ_JAAHHX010000135.1:0-6272 GCF_010672065.1 Moorena sp. SIO4A1
AACGATCACCTTAACTCTAAACAGAGTTTGAAGATGAAGCGTTAGAGTACGCTTGATCGACAATAACTCAGTAATGAAAATCCTGGCTGCTAGCGTGGCTGAGTCATAGGGCGGCGTAGTCGAGTGGCGAAACTAGATCTGGGTAATGAATATTCTCCAATAGCTCACCAATCGTCTCCCTGTGGCACTTAGCCCAATTTTCTCTGGCTTTGTGCGCTTTATAACTGGCCTTGTGCTTTCAAGTTTTGGATCATTTTACAGTGATTTTATCACTCGATTCCAATGTCAATTACCCTAACTGAGATAAAGCATAAAATGATTTACTTGTAAACTAACTTATCAACTAAATTTAGATAGATGGGTTTGCCCTGATTCCCTACCTGAATCCTATCGAAAATTTTCCCTAGATATGGCAGGCAGCATGGTTTTGGATGCTTTGCCTTAGAATGAAAAAAAAATCCGGATCAAACTTGACAAAATCTATTTTTTGTGTTTCAATAATTGAGGATAAATAAATTGACGATAGAAAAATCAATGAAAACAAAGATTAATCTCCTACTAGTCTTTCTATAAGTTATCTGTTTTTTTATAGATAACCCAGCATTTGCTAATGCATGTTATTAAGTTTTGTCCGTAATTAATTCTCCTAATATGTCTCCTAATATGGTTGCATATATAAGAGATTTATGTAATTTTTTCAGTTTAGTCTATAATCTTTTTGGACTGAAAAAATACCATTTGATCAGAGGTAAATAAAGTAAATTATGTGTGGAATCGTCGCTATTGTTGATTCAAATTCAACATCGCTTCAAAATGAATATCAAGTTCGTGTAATGCTGTCAAAAATCAGACATCGTGGCGATGAAACTAACTTTGCTGAATTGAGTTCAGTAGGTCATTCTACTCTTGGATGTAATCGGTTAGCTATCGTAGATAGAGCACATGGGCGTCAGCCATTGATAGGAAACAATGGAAGTATATATGCTGTCCAGAATGGTGAAATATACAATTATCTAGAGCTTCGTGATCAATTAACTGCTAAAGGGTACCAATTCATAACAGAATGTGACACAGAAGTCCTGGTGCATGGCTATCAGGAGTGGGGAGAGAAATTAGTAGAACATCTGGATGGGATGTTTGCATTTGTGGTTTACGATAGCGTAAGTAATACGTTTTTTGCTGCTAGAGATCATATAGGTATTAAGCCGCTTTATTACTTACAAAAAGGCGATGCTTATTATTTTGCATCTGAAATCAAGTGCCTGATACAATTAGGTGACGATATTCAAGTGCTGCAACCAGGTCATTTCATTGTTAATGGCAAGACTAAACAGTATTTTAAATTGTCAAAAGAATCTATAGAGTACAATGATGAAGCCTCAATAATTGCCCATTTCAAAGAGCTGTTTGTGAATTCTGTCAAAAAAATGGTGCAGACAGATTTACCAATTGGCATGATTTTTAGTGGTGGAATTGACAGTGCAGCAGTGCTTAGTATTGCTCGGCAATATCACAATAACATTACAGCATTTACCATTGGTTTCCCAGGTTCCCCTGATGTAGAAATAGCTAAGCGATACTGTGAAGAAAATAAGATTGACCATAAAGTTCAATATCTTAATATTGACGATTTGATTTGCAATGTTACTAATATTGTTTCCATTTGCGAAACATTTGAAACCATCGATGTTATGGATGCCTCCCTTATGTATTTCGCTTACAAAATGGCGAAAAATGCAGGCATCAAAATTATTCTCATCGGAGATGGAAGTGATGAGGTTTTAGCCGGTTATGATTTCTTTAAAACTTCTCCCGATCCTGAATACTTAATGACCTATCGTCTGGGCAATTTGTACCGCACAGATCTACAACGATCAGATCGATGCAGTATGATTCACTCCGTTGAAGCACGTCCACCATTCATGGACAAAGAATTTCTGCGTTTTGCGTATAATGTCCCGTTTGAGCTTAAACTACGTAATGGTATTGAAAAGTGGATATTACGAGAGGCAATGGCAGATTATTTGCCAGATTATATTAGGCTCAGGAAGAAGGTTCGATTACCAGAAGGTTCTGGTCTCCTATCTCAATTATTAGATTTTGTTCGTAGTCAGACCTCAGCGGTAGAACAAAAAATATTATCCAGATTAAAAATAGACTCTACCGATGGTGCATACCTATTGGAGGAATATTTGAAAGCTGGATTTCCGATTCCCCATGAGCGATACAAAAAGCCAAATTTAGATTTTTCATCTAATGGTTATTTTGAATGGAGTTCGGACTCAAAACAACTAACTAAAATTAGTTGAGTTGTTGACAGATAAAAGCTTAATCTAAAAACAGAAGATTAAGAGCGTTAAAACCTCATTTTTAGTTGCAACAAGGATAAAACTTACTTATGTCAATGCAAGCTTTACCTGAAGTTAACGTACTCAAGCTAACCGCACAGGAGTATGTCAACATACACACCTACATATATGAAATTCCAATTCCCAATACCGCTACTGTATTTCTAGCAATCAATCGGGAATCCGTTGATAGTCCTGAGGTACTAGTACATCCAGATAACAGCGGCACTAGTGATCCAAAAAACTTAAAAGCAGTATTAAATTGTAACTCCTCCTATGGCGGTACCCGTGCAGAGCCTCCGGTGGAGGGAGACTACGAGCAAAGCCGTTTGAATGCCCTTGAGTCTTTGTTAAAGCTTTCATTTTATGAAAGTCATACTAAACATAAATATCTTAGTAAGACAAATGAAAAGGGTGCTTTAGATGAATTAATTTCACCTGAAAGTAAAATAAAAAATTACTTGAAGGCACAAAATGAAGCACAAAAAGATATTCCTGAAGGATATGATTTTTCTCGGGATTTTCTAAAACTTGAATTTCGAGGTGGACGGGCTATCATACTATCAGAAAATTTAGACATACATGAGATTATTGTCGATGCCAGCCATCCAAAAGCCTATGAAGTGTATTCTTCTATCTTCAAGGAGGTAGGAAAATTCCTCAATGGTCAAACAGGAGCAACAAAAATCGATTTTCAAGGGAATGTTGTAGAAGAAGACAGTTTCATTCCAGCCGGTGCACTATTCATTACACCTGATTTTGGTCCGAATAAAAGGTTAGCTGATTATCTTCATGAGCATACACCTCAAGTTTTGGGTGTTGATGCCTCTGTTGGTGGAGGTGGAGGTAAAGCAGCCTACACAGTCAGTGGATTTTTTGGAGCCTTTGATGCAGCTAGTGAGCAAGGATTATTTAATGCTGACGATGAAAATCTTCCCATCTCACTAATCGGTGCAGCAGGTGCAATGGGTTCAGATACAGCTAAACGACTGGCAGAAAAGGGTTTTAAAAATGTATTAGTCTCAGATATAGCCTATGACTACACCAAACCTGTAGAGACAGATTCTACCACAGGAGAAAAACTGGTTCCCATCTTGGAAAGCGAACGATACCGTATGAATGGTGAAGCATTCCAAAGAATTCCCTCCAGTTGGGGTGTGGCTTTAGCAGAGCCAGGAAAGTTTACTGATGAAGCATTGGGTAAAAATGGTGAACCGAGGGTAATTATTGCTATGACTTTCGGTAAAGCCCTAAAGCATTCCAATCTTGATGCTATTCCATACAATTCCACTGTGCTTCTATCAGAAAATTGGGCAATTCCTCCTGGAGATGAAGGATTGGAAATCATGAAAGCTCTCAAAGACAGGGGTATTATGGCATTGCAAGGTCAAGCAATAACTCCCGGTGGAGCAGGAAATTCTAAAGTGGAAATATTTTTCAGAGCCACAGAAAATGGAGGCATCACCAAGGCAATGGAAAATGAACAGACACCTACTTATCATAAACGTCTAGGACATGAAATTGTGTACAGACAAGTAAAGCAAGGTGCCAGTGATTTGCTGACTTTGGCGAAGGAAAGGGATATCACCACAATAGAAGCTCTAGCTGAATATACTAACCTACCTGTACTGGCACGAAACTTTGTATTGCAAAAGTTTCTCTAATAACTAGCTAAATTTTTAGGGATTCAGGTATCTCAACTCCAGCCAAAAAGAGATTTCAGAATTACTGAAATTTAATAGATCGAAAATTTTGGCCAGTTGAGAAGGAAAGAATTAGGAGTTCAGTCAATGCTTTGAATAACTCCGAGAGCGATCGCAAGCGATCACTCTCGGAGAATTTGTTAGAGTTAGGTGAGTGCTTTTTTACTCAAATTAAATATAAAAATATGACTTTTAGCTATGTTTATTGAGATTAGTAAGGAAAATCGCGCTAAAGCACTGGTTTTTGGTGCCATTTTAATAAAACTTATGTTGTGGGGATCCGCATTTCCTGCCATTCGGGTTTCCCTGGCTGGATACAGTCCTGCCGGAGTCGGTTTTCTAAGATATCTAGTCGCATCTCTGGTTCTGCTTGTGTATGCCCTAATCAGCCGAATGCCAATGCCCGAACTAGAAGATTTGCCGCTAATTTCCTTTTGTGGTTTTATCGGTATCGCGCTTTACAATTTCATGCTCAATACAGGTGAGCTTACTGTTACGGCTGGTGTCTCAAGCTTTATTAACTCGACGCAAGTAGGCGTTATCGCAATTTTGGCAGTACTATTCTTAAACGAACAACTTAAAAAAATAGGTTGGATTGGTATTGCGTTGTGTATTGTGGGTGTTGGTATTATGTCCTTCACTGAAGGCAATATGTCCTTCACTGAAGGCGATGTTTTTCACCTATCGATAGGAGTATTATTCGTTTTTATTTCGACCGTCTCAACCAGCTTGTATTCAGTGCTACAAAAACCACTGCTACAGAAATACACTGTAATTCAATTTATAACCTATGCAATTTGGGCAGGAGCAATCTGTTTATTCTTCTTGGCACCTCGTGCCGTGTTGTCAGTTACTAATGCACCGTTGAATTCAACTTTAGCAATCGTTTATCTGGCTCTATTCCCAGGTATTTTGGCTTACGTTGCATGGTCTTATGTATTGTCTAAGCTTCCAGCCTCACAAGCAGGCAGTTATTTAGCTTTGATTCCTGTAGCCGCGACGTTTATTGCTTGGTTGTGGTTACACGAAGTCCCCACAGCATTATCCTTACTTGGCGGTGCGATAGTCTTCTGTGGTATTACGCTTATTAATCGAAGTAAGCAAGTTTCAGATTAAGTAAATGCTCACCGCAATCGGCATATACTTTAAACGGTCATAATCTGAGGTTTGTCAAAAGCCTGAAACCTCAGTAACAAATCTAACTCTTGTTTATACTTGACATGTGCCGACTCAATACTCCCCTAGAGTTCGCTGAATCCCACCCAGTTGAAAACGCAAGTTGTTGCCGTGCAAAGTATCGTATAGAAAAGTTTAGGCGCTCATTCGACATTATGTGCGCCTAATCTCCTCTATAGCAGTCCTAAATGATTCGTAAAAAGAACTCTGGCTTAATTAAGCGTTTATTCCCTATATTTTTATGTCAAAAACATCATACTTATGAAGTTTATTAAACTCAAAAACGTAAGTATTTAGCCGTGAGCCTTGGGCAAAGGCCACGCTTCGCGAATGGCTCACGGTTCGCGAACAGCTGTCAACCTAACGCTAATCAACGGGAAGTAGTAAACAACCTTACGGGCTGCTAAAGCTAGTTGAAAATTCCTGCTCGTTTTACTCATCCGACCCGGTTCAGTTAAAGCGCATGATAGCTAATAGCTAATAGCTGATAGCTTACACTCAATCTTCCTAGAAGATTAGTATTTATAATTTTTTTAAACAAGCCATAGGAGTCAATCTATGAGCTTATTCGCCACCGACCGTGTACTTGTACCCATTGATTTTTCTGAAACCTCCTTTGAGGCTTTAGAAAAAACAATAGAATTTGTCAAGGATGCATCTCATATATACGTTATCCATGTCCTACCTCCTCTCAACCCTGCTGAACCGGGAGTGATGTGGCGTACAGTAGATAGCCAGACTCGTAAATCCCATGTGGAAAAGGTACTTTCTGACAGATTCAAGGAACCTCAATACGAAGGAATCCATGTCCACATCACCATCGGAAATCCTGCCTCAAACATCATCGACTACGGCAGGGAACAAGCCATAGACCTGATTGTAATCCCATCTCATGGCTATACGGGTCTGAAACGATTTGTTTTGGGGTCAGTAGCTGAGCGAGTCGTTCGATTTGCCCATTGTCCAGTGCTTGTCTTGCGACGGTAAGTCTGACAGTGATTAAATTTTTTTAATTTGCTTTGGGGCATTCTGGGGAAAATATATA
>NZ_JAAHHX010000136.1:0-6172 GCF_010672065.1 Moorena sp. SIO4A1
ATCCCCCTAGTCATACCTCTCCTGTTTCAGGAGGCTCCTCCTAGGAACGAGCCGCACTCCCACATCGCCTTTCGGCAAAGCCGACGCTACGCGAACAGGAAAATCCCGACGGCTCCATTGAAATCTCCCATGGCTAAATCAAGATTATATCCAGGGATTCGCAAGAGTACAAAACTCTTACTGGCTGAGCCAAACAGCCTCTAAACCCTCCCTTCGCCTAGCGGCGACCTAGGAGCATCAAACATCGGGCTTACTTGTTAGTTTTTGGTTCATGTCTTTAGCAGAGGCTTTTCAGCTTGCACATAAACCGCTGCTCTTTTGAGCGCATTAATCGGTGTTCCGATTTATCCATTCTAGCGGATATCATCGGAAAGAACAACAAATCTGGTCTCCAATTCCCCTCCCGTTATAGTCAAAGACTTAGCGGGAGGGGAATTGGAGTTGAAATGATGGTAAAAGTTGTCTTAATCAACCCGCAAATTCCACCGAATACCGGCAATATTGCCCGAACTTGCGCCGCCACCACTACTCAATTGCACTTAGTGGGTCCGTTGGGTTTTGAAATTAGCGATCGCTACTTGAAACGAGCAGGACTAGATTATTGGCCCTATGTAGATCTTAAATATCATGATTCCCTTGATGCATTTGTCAGCTATCACCAGAAGCAAGAGGGGCGTTGGATTGGCTTTACCAAGAGAGGAACATACAACTATATCAAGTTTCAGTTTCAGCCCAAGGACTGGTTATTGTTTGGCTGCGAAACCACAGGTTTGCCTCCCCATGTCTTAGATGCTTGTCAGGCTAAAGTCTTTATCCCCATGACCCAGCCGGGAGTTCGCAGCTTAAATCTCTCCGTCAGTGCTGCCCTTGGCTTATTTGAGGCCAGGCGTCAGTTGGGTTACTTGGAATAGGTGTTTTCTGTGTTAATAATTAGGACTTACTAAGTTTACTTGGTTTCCCCAGTCCTATTTGTATAAATTTTTGATATAGATTTCTTTTGTATAGATTTACTTGTATAGATTTTTCTTATAGATTTAGTTGTATCGATTTACTTGTATCGATTTACGTTTAAGCCTTAACCGTTTAATCCTTAATTAAAGCTTAGCACTTTAATATATCACTCCTGAAATCGGGTGTCAATAGAAATATCGACGGCGACTAAAGTCGCTGTTTCCCTCGTGCCACTGTTGCCGGACTACGATAGAAAAATTACATGGGGAGCAGCTGATTGCCCCACTCAAAACATACTTATCCCCCTTCAGGGGTTTAAACACTATAGCTAGAGTTCAAATGCCTAATTTATCCTCTACTGATGGTGTAAATAGGAAATGTCTGTATAAATGTGTAATTTTTGTGAAAAACAATCCCTCTCAGCGAATTCCCTAGGTGATCAATCAATAACTAGATTTTTAGATTTGGTTAAACTGTGTAAAAACGTTTTGTTGCACAAGTCTGTTTTAATCAGGGAAAGACGTCAAAACAAGCATCTTTGGGTAGAATCAAGGACTGTCAGCCTACAGCTGGCCGGACGCACCTTGGTTGAATGAGTTAGTGTGTGTAGAATTACTCACCAGAAATTAAGCTATCTAGAAGACTGAAATTACTTAACACATATAAGAAATTTCTATCATAAAGAGTAGGATTACCGAGAAATTACCCATAGATTTTGCTGATATCAAATGGGGAGTGATCAGTATACCAAACCAGCTATCAGTAGATAAAAGGAGGATTTGAAGGATTTTGTGAGCACACCATCAACTAGCAACCCACGATTAAGATCCGGGTTGATACAGGATTATACGGTTGTTGTCTTACCCAAAATTCCCGTAGAGTTCAGCTGTAATCAGTCAGTTGCTTCGAGAGTCCCATCGCTGTTTTTATGGCGCTCAAACAGAATAATCAGCAAATATGCTCGATTTTCTTGGGTTACTGAGGGTGGTTTCCCGGAGAACGCCTGATTAGCCAGTTACTTTATATGCATATATATGCAGCATATGCAGGAATCCGGAACGGCAGCCGTGGTCAATCCCGACAATATCTCTGCTATGGGATGTTGTCCACCTAGTTGTCTAAGGATAATTACCTATCAATGGCTTCAAGGTGTATCTAGCTATTGCCGTCAAGGAATAAATTTTTTAGTAGTCATGTGAGCTTGTCTAAATCAAAGAAGCACGGTAATCTTTGCTAAGTCTCCCAAATAGATGTGATTTGGATCACACTTTAGAAGTGAGTCACATCATTGACTGGTAAAAAATAAATCAGGAACTGTTAAGCGCTCGTCAAACACCAGGAGGACGTTTTTGAAAGGAACACTTACTGATAAGGTCAATCATGTTCCGACCTGTGCAGCAGAGTCATCAGATTCGCCATCGAAACTACCTGCAAGTAATCATCCGGTCGGTGCAGCAATTCCCCTTGAGGTGAACCGTAAGGCTCGTACCTCAGCAGCCATGATTGGATTGGCGATTTCCATGGGGGCATCTGGGTTACTATTACCTCAACAGGGTGATGAAGCAATGGCATTCGAGCCAGTTGCTCCTGAGCCAAGTGGGACGAATCTACCAGCAGCCGAATTTAAGGTTACCGCTGTTTCAATCCCCTCATTGCTAAACCCGGCTAAGGAGGGACAAGGGGGTGTCGAATCAAAGCCAGCCTCACCCTCAGAACTTGCGATTCGGCAAAGCCGACGCTACGCGAACGCGAATTTTAACAAGCTCAAAACCGATGAAACTCTCCCAATAGCCAGGAAGTCTACCATTGGTGAGGTTAAGGGTACTGATGTCAAAGCCTCATCTAAGTCTGAGGGTGTAGAGCCAAAACAGTTGCTAGCATCTGCACCAGTCTCAAAATCGGGTAACCTGTCAACGGATGCATCACAAGCTGTTTCCGACAAGACCAATAATCTTTTAAAAGCTAGACAAGACCTAGCCCTCAAGCGCCTTCAAAAACATCGAAACCGTCTGAGCAAAAGTCTGGTTCAGTTGAGGTCCGAGGAGTTTAACAAGTCTTATGAACTGGCATCAGCGACCCTTGGTTCTAGCCCACACACTTTACCCCCTGCAGTGCTAAAACCTGAGGGTTCAGTAACACAAACATCGCAGCCCATTGTTACGGTACCTACAGCTCCGGCGCTGCTCCCACAGCCAATGCCGAAAGTTGCTGTATCACCAGCCTTAACCCAATCAACTAGATCTGAGCCACTACCAGTGGTCATTCCAGTACCGACTCCAGAAACAACTGTCATATCGGCAGTCAAACCATCAGTTTTCAAGGTCAGTACTCCAAGAATTGCATCGGCTACAACCAAGGTAACTACAGAGCAACTAAATGTACCACAGCCAGTGGTGGTGGGAACTAGGCTGTCATCTACTGGCAACTCGTTTCACCAGGTCAAAGCTGGTGAAACCCTCGATTCTATTGCCCGTAGCTATGGTTTATCCCGCTCAGAGCTAGTCTTAGCCAATCAGCTAGATAATCCTCACCTAATTGAAATTAATCAACAGCTGAAAATTCCTCAATTTAGGAGATTCGATCACCAAAAGTCCTCTTTTACCTTGCTATCTAGCAATAGCCGGAAATCTAAATCTTGGAAGCCAGGAATAGCGCGACCATTGGATTTAGGAACTATCTCTGTTAAGACTTCTACTAGTAGAGATCAAATCACACCCGTATCTATACAGGAAAAACCTAAGGTAAAACCGTTAACTGAGACGATTCTGACTCAATCGACTTCAGACAGTGGTCTGTTAGCTCAGGCTAATTCCTCTATTGAAAATCAGCCCTTAGAGTCTATTAACTCTCAGCGCAACTCCTATGTTGAAAAATTAAGGGCTGATATTCTCAAGATGCGAGAAGAAATCCGGGAGAATAAAACCAGCCCAGAGGAAAACAAACCAATCAACCTAGGAGTTCCTACTAACGAGGCAGTTGCTGAACCCTCAGATAAGGAGTCTAAATCTGTTGAGATCACTCCCCAGTTCAATCCTGAGAATAATCAAGCAAGCGGTACAAAAGAGTGGCAATTATTACCGCAGCCACCGACAGCTCCACAGGCTCCTATTGCTATTCCAAGACCTCAGCTACCTCAGAAAACTAGACGCAGTTCTATTGCCATTCCTGTGCCTCCACCTGAGGTATCACAACCGAGAAGGATAGCTGTAGCTCCTGCCCCACCGGAACGATTTAACCCAATAATCCGCATACCGGTAGGAAAACCTGTTTCACCAGGAGTGCCACCTCTGTCTCAACCAGATATGTACTTGCCAGATAGCCCTAACCGCTTTAACGGATATATCTGGCCAAGTAATGGTGTGCTTACCTCAGGTTATGGTCGGCGTTGGGGACGGATGCACAAGGGCATTGATATTGCAGCTCCCATTGGGACACCGATTATAGCAGCAGCCCCTGGTGTTGTGGTCAGTGCTGGTTGGAATTCAGGTGGTTACGGTAAATTGGTGGAAATCAAGCATCCTGATGGAAGTCTGACCCTTTATGCCCACAACAGCAGAATTTTTGTGCGTCGTGGACAACAGGTTGGCCAAGGTCAACGAATTGCCGCTATGGGTAGCACAGGTTATAGCACTGGTCCTCACTTACACTTTGAGCTTCATCCCAGAGGTCGGGGAGCTGCCAATCCAATGGCCTATTTGCCTAGAAGACGGTAATGGAGTGATTTCAAGGGAAGTCTCCCAATCAGGCAAAATTACTAGGTTGAAGGAGGAGACAGAGGAAAAGGGTAAGGTGAGTAAAAGCTAATCGAAAATGTCGCAGAGTCTACCAAAAACTTTTATTATTTGTTAGACTTAAATTAGGGGAACACCAACAGGGATTATTATGTAGCTTAAATTAAAGCCGAAAACCAAGGGTTTAATAGTTGCGCTTAGATCCCGGTGGAACGAACTTTTTTGACATTTTTATGGCGCTCGCGGGATATTCCGTCAGAGAAGCGCGGAGATACCCCCTGGATGTGAAAGCATCTTGGATTGGCGGGCTAAGATCTACCTTGGTAGATTTTGGTAGCTAAAAAGTATCGGAACTTTCCTACTCTTCCTCACCTTCTCAAACAATAGCTATAATCACCCTTAGCCCCTTGAGCTAAAGGGAAAGTGGTTGTCTGAAGCAGGAATTACCTTTCCTATTGTTCTTCTACCTTTTCCGTATACCCCTTTATCTGTTCCGTTCGATGGGTGCGCACGCAGTATGTCAACTCAACTTTTGCTCAGCGATGCAGCGCGGTCTTGGGGGTTTCCCCCATGAGCGACTGCATCAAGAAAGGAATAAAAATTATTATAGAAATTATTGGCATTGATATGTTATAGTAGATAAGGGTTAAAAAAAAGGCTCAGTAGCTCAGTGGTTAGAGCAAGGGACTCATAAGCCCGAGGTCGCAGGTTCAAATCCCGCCTGAGCCATACCTAATTAGATAGTCAACATAAGCTAGTCAGCTGGATTGATCAAGAGAACCCTGGTAGTGTTCTCGGATTTCGTTAATCGAAAACAGAGCTTTAAACATTAGCCCAGCTGACTGATAAAGCTCGGCTCCACCTTGCAGCCGGTCAACCAGGGCTATTACCAGCTCTACCTGGTAACCAGCTTCCTTAAGGCGGTCCACGGCTTTCATGGCTGATTGCCCAGTAGTCACCACGTCTTCTAATACCACTACTTTGGCTCCTGTGGGCAAAGAAGGCCCTTCAATGTATGCCCTGGTTCCATGACCTTTTGGCTGTTTGCGGATAATTAGACCAGGGATAGGGCGGTTTTCTATGGCAGAAACAATGCTAACCGCACTCACGATCGGATCTGCCCCTAGAGTTAAGCCAGCAACAGCTTGAGTATCAGCAGGTACCATTGAGAATAGCAAACGTCCTATTGCCAATGCTCCTTGAGCATGAAGGGTAACCTGTTTACCATTGATGTAATAAGAGCTACGCTGCCCCGACGAAAGCACAAAATCACCCTCTTGGTAAGCCAGTTGACAAAACAAATCCAGCAGAAAAGGTCGCAGGAGAGGTAAATCTTTTGGGGTGGATAGAGCTTGAAATTGGTTGTTCATGAAACTTACTGAAAAAAACCTAGAGTCAAGGGAAAATGGGAGCCTACAAGCTACCATCAAACCGGTTGATTTGGATTTGGTGGGTATTCTTTCACCCGCTGGGGTAGTTTCCCCCTAATA
>NZ_JAAHHX010000137.1:0-6095 GCF_010672065.1 Moorena sp. SIO4A1
AATTGTTAGTAAAACGTTGTCAGGTTTTGAGTGAGATGAAAGAAGAAATTATAAATTTAACTTTCTATCATTGGCTAGCTTCTATTTAAGCATTTTTTTAATGGGGTATGACAACCGGATTTAGTATGAGAACTGGATAATCATCATCAGGTAGTTTTCCAGGGTACAGCGGCGAAAAATTATGCCCCAGATAAGTTAGACTGTAAGGGAATCGAGGCTTTTAAAATTTTCAGCATATACCTCGTGTCCATGCTGGCTCGTTTGATTTTTTGACGAGTACTGCGTTTATAGCTGGTTTCAAGATTGAGTAAATTAATACTAAGCGCGCTTGAGTAAAGCCATATTCTGTGGAGCATGGCCTGTGCGAATCCGGCTATTATCCTCCCCAAAAGTCACATCTAAGACGAGCGTGAAGTTGATTTTCAATTGACCAGTGCTGTCGGATAGCTTTACCCAACTGTTGAGCATTGGCTGGTAGAGAAGATAGGTAAAACATCACCTCACGGGTAGTCTTGTTCCACAGATGACGAGTACGAATAACCATAACAATAGTCTGTAATCCATCCCACTGGGACTGTTGGTACAAATCATTGTCTATCTGCTCAAGACAAACCGCCCAAACAATCGCGCTTTTCAGTGCGATGGTGTGCTGACTCCACCCGTAGATCGTAGCTATACTCAAGACCCTCTTGCCTCATTAGCTACAGCAGTTTCAAACCATTGCTTCACCTGCTCCCATAAAGTGGGATGATTTCTTTTGAGTGCCAGAACATAATCCGCACTAAGAGCGCGAATACTACGAGCTATTTGATGCTGAGTCCCCATCGCATCAATGGTATCGGTTGCATCCGCAGATGTCGAGTAATTCCAGTAAGGCGCTTGATCGCTGTAATCTCATTGCTTTTATCGTCCACTTTGACAAGACCTACGAAACAACCGATGGTCACTTGCCCAGGCGCTCACCACGTGCAATGCTGATTTTGACTGGTTACGGTCATAAGAACCCTTGATTTGTTTGCCATCAATGGGAATTACCTGTGCTCCGGGCATCTGTTACTAAACTAGCTAACCAACTGTTAAAGCTCTCCTCAAAGGCACGCTTAAGATATTTGTTCAAACACTCGTCGATACGTATCTGCACAGGGTATCCCATGAGGCAATGGTAATAAGGTGGATAACCATTGCTGGTGGCTGACTCCATAGGTTTCTATGTCTTCCCACCCCGTCGCGCCCCCGATGGTGGCGTCGGGTGCAATCATTACTATACTTACAAATGGATGAAGCACTCCTTGTTTCCCTCGTGGATCTCCCAGGTGCTCAAAATGCTCAAGCATTTGTTGTTGAAACTGCTGAGTATCTCCGGCTGGCTGGAGTGGTGAGGATTTAGGACTGGTTGCGGTGGTTTTAGTGGGTTTATCGAAGCCAATGACCATTGGATACCTTGATTGTGACATCGGTTCCCCTAGCATATTATGAGTTCGTTTTTCTTGCGCTTACCCTGGGTAGTTTTCCTAGGTATCTTTTGACGATTTGTGGAAAATTTGATCTCATTGAAGCAACATTGTAAGATTTTTTTGAGCCTCGATTTTATCAATTTAGAGGCTATTTGTATAGGTTTTTAACTATCATTCAACATTTATGTTCAATATCACCGATAATCTTTAAACTATCTTTATAGTAGAGCCAATTGTGAAATAGTAGAGCCAATTGTGAAAATAATGTGAATGTATCGGTTCCATTTTTCACGTCCTACCTGGTAGCAATTGGGTTTAATAAGCAGGTGCACAAAATTAATTACCTATTTTTGACATAATAATATACAATTAGATAAAATCGATCAAAATAGGTATTTATATGAGATTCATTAGAGAATTAAATCCCGAGACTAAAAAACTTTTATAAAGAATAAGTTGGCAAAGTAAATATCCTCAAGTGAGAGACAGAGCTAAATGTATATTGTTGAGTTATAAAAAATTTTAATACAAGGAATTAACTTTATTATTTGGAGTTAATCGAAAAACTATATATAACTGGTTAACTAGATGGGAAGATCAAAAAATCCTAGGAATATACAATCAAAAAGGTAGGGGCAGAAAACCTAAATTAAATCAGGAGCAAAGGCAACAAGTAAAGGAGTGGGTAAAATCTGAACCAAAAAGCCTAAACAAAGTTAAAAATAAAATCAATAAAGAGTGGAAAATAGATGTAAGTAAGGAAACTATAAAAAGAACCATAAAAAAGTTGAATATGAAATGGAAAAGAATGAAGATAGGAACGAGTAAAACCCCTGATTAATGGGAGCTAGACGTAAAGATACCCAGACTAAAAGAGCTAAAACAGCAAGCTAAAAAAGGAGAAATTGACTTAAGATATTTAGATGAAAGTGGATTCTATTTGAAGCCAGATATTCCTTACGGATGGCAAGAAAAATTAAAACGAATAACTCTTAATAGTTGCCAAAGCAAAAGAATTAATGTTCTCGGATTAATGGGATGTAAAAATCAATTAGATTCCGAAATACATCAGGGCTCAATTGATAGTGAAATCGTGATTAAATTTTTATATAATTTTAGTAAAAATTTAGATAAACTCACTGTAGTAGTAATGGCTCAAGCTTCAATACACACGAGCAATAAAATCCTAGAAAAACTAGAATAATGGAAAGCCAAAAATTTAGATAGATTTTGGTTACCTACTTACTCACCTAAGTACAACTTAATTAAAATTTTCTGGAAATTTATTAAGTATGAGTGGATTGAAATTGATGCTTACGAAAACTGGAAAAGCTTTCTTAAATATCTCAAAAAATTTCTTGACAATTTTGGTCAAGAATATGTAATTAATTTTGTTTAGGTGCTTAGATCAAAATCAGCTTAGTGTAAGACAGAGAAAGCTTTACTCACCTACTGACAAATTACTACTGAAAAATTACTACTCAAAAATTACTATTGACTGATGTTTCCAACTAGGGATTGAGCTGGGAATACACAATCTTGACCAGTGGCTTTGCCTCGCTCAATAGCCTCATCAGCGGCTCGATAGAGGCTTTCGATGTCTGTGCCATCCTCAGGGTACTCTGCCACCCCAGCACTAAATGTTACCTGCACTAGCTCACAGTTATCAAATTCTTCACTAACAGTCTCCAAAATTTCTTGGAGCCTTCTGACCCCAGCCTGTCGATTGAGACCATACATCCCGATGAAGAACTCCTTACCTCCCCAGCGGGCAACTATATCCTCGCTGCGAAACTTTTGCCGCAAGATTTGTCCTAACCGCTTAAGCATTCTATCTCCCATCACATGACCATATTGCTCATTCACCTGTTTTAAGTTGTTTAAATCCAATAAGGCATAGCAAAGAGGTTGATGGTAGCGTTGGGATAAACGCAGTAATCGATTAAATTCTATGGTAGATTGACGACGATTAGCCACACCAGTTAATTGGTCAGTTTCTCCTAAACTACGGAGCAGTTTGGTACGCTCTAGACGATGGAAAACACGGGTGACTAACTCGGATTTCGTTATCGGTTTAAAGATATAGTCATCAGCTCCAGCTTCATAAATGCGGTGAATTGTTTCAGAGTCTTGGTGTTCACAAAGCAATAGGATAGGTAATCCATGCCAGATCCGATCAATGCGCACAACTTGGCACAGTTCAATCCCATTGAATTGGGGCATGTCTAAATCCAAGATCAGTAGATCAGGTCCTGTCGCTTCGAGCTGTTCCCAAAATTGATCGGGTTCTTCTAAGGTAGTAATCTGCACTCCTAAAGGTTGTAGGAAGTGTCGTATACTTTCGAGCACTAGGGGATCATCGTCTACTGCCAGGACTTTGGCGGTGGAAGGTCTAGCTTGATTTAAGACATCTTCAACGGTTTCTAGTAACTGTATTGGGGTAACGGGTTTGGATAAAAACGCCCGTCCTCCCTGACGAGCAACCTCAACGCGATCGCTAAACCGATTTTGCTGTGTAGAAACGATTACTGGGATTTGAGGGTATTGGTTCTGGAAATATTTTAGGAGTGCCATTCCGACCTCTGGATCATTGGGAAACATCAACTCCAGTAGAACAACATCAGGTACTTCTTGATCCATGACAAATCTGGCTTCCCTGGGATCTAGGACAACTTTTACTTGCATATCCCAATTTACTGCTTCTCTTTCCAACTGTTGTGTCAGTTGCACCTCTCCATCGATAACTAAAATCAAGGGAAGCTTTTTTGGGAATTGCTCGGGTGCCAGGGGTTCTGATCTACCATCCTTGGTTAGTTCAGACTCTTTTAAGACAGTAATGGTTGGATTATCTTCCAACTCACTAATGACATCACCAGAGAATGCTGATGGAGGTTGCTGGAGTTCTTCAGACAGAAGTGCTACCAAAGATGCCAGATTTTGAATATTAGTTGGGGAGGTTAGCTGCTGTAATTGAGGACTAGGCAATTCTATTTGGTTGTCATAGTTCCTGCGTCTTGACCGATATCTAAGTTTACCGGAGTTCCTTGTCTTGGTTATACTGACGAACTGTAGCCAGTACTCAATAGTTTGGGCTAGCCGTGATCCTTCCACTAAGCCAAACTTATCTAAAGCTCTAACCAGCTTGTGGACTTGCTGCTGGGCTTGTTTTCGCAGCTCCTCAGTAAGATGTCCGGCTTCGAGAGCATTAACCGCCTGTTCTACAGTGGCAAACTGACGCCACATGGTTCCTTTAGAAAGCTCCCAAGGCTGATTGAACCTGGTTGGGGTTGGTTTGATTTTCTTTCTCTTGCTCCTCGGTAAGCTCTTGAGGCGATAGCCCATACCATAGACAGTTTCAATCATATCATCAGCTTCAACACTCTTGAGCTTGCGCCTTAACCCCTTAACATGTGCCCTAACTGTTTCTGGTGAAGGAGGGTCTTCAAATGACCACAGATGTCCGAGAATGAAACTCTGACTAAATACTCGGCGCGGATGGCTCAAGAATAGTTCTAGAAGACCGTATTCCTTTGGTGAGAGATGGAGCAGTTGACCTTTATAAGTTACTTCACAGGTACTCGGGTCTAGGCAGACATCACCCCATTCCAGTAGCCTTAATCCAGAAACACTGTGGTGACGCAGTAATGTCCTAATCCGAGTCAAAAGATCCTTGGCTGTAAAGGGTTTAACAATATAATCATCAGCTTCAGCATTAAGCTTGACTTGCTCAGCAGTAGCTGCTTGAGAAAGCAACAGCAAAATCCCTCTATCGTAGCTTGCCTTCCGTAGTCGCTTACACAAGCTGATACCATCACACAAGCTGATACCATCGATCTTGGGGAAATCCACTTCCAGCACAATCAGGTCATAGGTAAAGGCTTGAGCATACTCCCAACCCTCTTCCCCATCTCCAGCAATATTTACAATATAATTCTGCTCTCTCAACACTTTACTCAAGGTTAGAGCTAGAGCATTGTCATCCTCTACCAGCAAAAGTCTCATGAACAATCCTGCTGTAAGCCTAGTCCTTTACAAATTTTGGATAAACACAGAACACTCAAAAATATACCTCTTTTGACAGATGCTATATGTAATTTCTTGATATGCGTTCATCACTATTTGGGTTTTACCATTAGTAACGGCTAGTTGCACTGGATCATCTCAAAATTATGTAAAGAGTGTGTAAAGATTGTGTCAAATTGAGAAGTGATTCTTCCCTCTCTTGGTGGGCTTTCACGCTTAGCTTTCAAAAAGCGCGAGGTCGCACCCCATCTTTGATCGCAACGCGCGGATCAGCTGCTTTACCACTCCTTTAATGAAAGGGTGGCGATCAAGCCTCTGTTCTTCGAGAACACTAGTCCAGAAGTAGTAGGGGGAATTATTAACAGAAGCTACAGGTAGAATTGCTGCCTAAGTTCTGCTAGGGTTGGCATTATCTACCCTACTACTAACCTAAGTTGCTAGTTATCAAAAAACACCTCAAAATGGCTTAAAGACACCAAAACCTAGTATCGCTAGGGCGTGTCATCAAATAGGTATCAATTTAGTTTAGAATCGGTAGCTGTAGAGAGTTTAGTCAATCAGGAGCTGTGCTATCATGATACGCCGCTATGCTTTGCGTCTCGGACCAGTGGGAACGGA
>NZ_JAAHHX010000138.1:0-6083 GCF_010672065.1 Moorena sp. SIO4A1
ATAGTAACTTATTGCTGGGATTGAATCAGCTAATTAGTGATATTAATCAATATCAATTCTTTTTTAATTCTGGATAATCTGACTTATTTGTTAATCATTGAATTCGGAGAGTGACAGAAGAGGGATAAGAATTAAGAATTAAGAATTGAGAATTAAGAATTAAGAATTAAGAATTGAGAATTAAGAATTAAGAATTAAGAATTAAGAATTAAGAATTAAGAATTAAGAATTAAGAATTAAGAATTAAGAATTAAGAATTAAGAATTAAGAATTAAGAATTAAGAATTAAGACATTTTTATATTTATGTATTTATGCATAGAAGAAGATATAGCAGTACGCACGCACTTGTTAGGACAACTCTTACCTCTAAAACCTTGTTAGAGTCAACTTCTGTCTTCTGCCCTCAGCATAGCTGCCTTGCGCGTAGCACTATAAAAGTAAATTATTAAATTACCTATGGTCAAAAATGAATGAGAAAAAAAGATATACAAGAAAGAACGCTAAACTTTAGCGTAAGAATAGTCAATCTCTGTAAATTTCTGAGACAAAATGGTGGGACTGGATATGATTTAAGCAAACAATTAATCCGCTGTGGAACAAGTATTGGAGCAAATGTTGAGGAAGCACAAAATGCAGAAAGTAAACGAGACTTTATTCATAAAATGAGTATATCCCTCAAGGAAGCTAGAGAGACAAATTATTGGTTAAAAATATTAATCGCTACCGAGAAAAACCTATAACCAAGATTGCTGTCTTTACTCAATGAATCTAACCAGGGTTAGCGCAAGAATCAATAAGCCGTAGCTTATTGAGAAAAAAACCACGTCATTCTCAACAAATTAACTCTATTGCGAGTACAGTTCGACGAGATTATAGGGGTTTCGAGCCACGAGCAACCGAGATCCAGCCAATGCACATTATGGGCAATTTTTTCTTGCGCTTACCCTGTGAATCTAACGAATTAATTTCTATTATTTATGCAATTATTAAAAACACTAAGGCTCAAAAATAATTCTATAGCCATTCTAAAACTGATGAGGTACAAATTTATGGGTTTTAGGGAACAGGGAACAGGGAACAGGGAACAGGGAACAGGGAACAGGGAATAGGTAATAAGCAAACAAAATCTCTGTCCCTCATAGCTATGAGAAACGCTATAAATTATACATTCTTCATTCTAAATTATACATTCTTCATTCTAAATTATACATTCTTCATTCTAAATTATACATTCTAAATTATACATTATGAGAAAAGTTGACACTTTCGAGGATAAAGCTATCTCCTTTTTCATAAGCAGGTGCACAAAATTAATTCCTATTTTTGACATAATAATATATAATTAGATAAAATCACTGAAAATGGGTAGTTATATGAGATTCATTAGAGAATTAAATACCGAAACTAAAAAACTGTTGGAAAGAATAAGTTGGCAAAGTAAATATCCTCAAGTGAGAGACCGAGCTAAATGTATATTGTTGAGTTATCAAAAGTTTTCTATCAATGAATTAAGTTCATTATTTGGAGTTACTCGAAAAACTATATATAACTGGTTAACTAAATGGGAATATCAAAAAATAATAGGAATATACAATCAAAAAGGTAGGGGCAGAAAACCTAAGTTAAATCAGGAGCAAAGGCAACAAGTAAAGGAGTGGGTAAAATCTGAACCAAAAAGCCTAAACAAAGTTAAAATTAAAATCAATAAAGAGTGGAAAATAGATGTAAGTAAGGAAACTATAAAAAGAACCATAAAAAAGTTGAACATGAAATGGAAAAGAATGAAGAGAGGAACGAGTAAAACCCCTGATGAATGGGAACTAGACGTAAAAATACCCAGACTAAAAGAGCTAAAAGAGCAAGCTAAAAAAGGATAAATTGAATTAAGATATTTAGATGAAAGTGGATTCTCTTTGAAGCCAGATATTCCTTATGGATGGCAAGAAAAGTTAAAAAGAATAACTATTAATAGTTCCCAAAGCAAAAGAATTAATGTTCTCGGATTAATGGGATGTGAAAATCAATTAGATTACGAAATCCATCAGGGTTCAATTGATAGTGAAATCGTGATTAATTTTTTAGATAATTTTAGTAAAAAATTATCTAAATTAACTGTAGTAGTAATGGACCAAGCTTCAATACACACAAGCAATAAAATCCTAGAAAAATTAGAAGAATGGCAAGGTAATAATTTAGATATATTTTGGTAACCTACTTACTCACCCAAGCACAACTTAATTGAAATTTTCTGGAAATTTATTAAGTATGAGTGGATTGAAATTGAGGCTTACGAAAACTGGAAAAGCTTTCTTAAATATCTCAAAAAAGTGCTTGACAATTTTGGGGAAGAATATGTAATTAATTTTGTTTAGGTGCTTAAGGATAAAGTACCCAAAACCCTTGCTGATTACGTCTAAAACACTCTACTCCTATTGTCTCTGACTGGATTAGAACATACTCCTGCAAGGTTTTTAGCTTACGGTATTTAGCAAACTTATTGCCCCGGTCGTATGCCTCTGTAGAGGGTGAGAGCACTTCTACAATCAGACAGGGATACTGAATAAACTGGTTAGACTCTTGATCTCTGGAATCACAAGTTACTACTACATCTGGGTAGTGGTAGGAACGAACTGAAGATATTTTTACCTTCACATCTACCATATAGACCTCACAGCTACTGTCTTGTAGGTGAGTATTTAGATCACTAGCCAAATTTAAAGCAATCCGGTTGTGAGGTTTCGAGCCTCCGGTCATGGCGAAGACTTCCCCATCGCTATACTCGTAACGAATCTCCTGAGTCCGTTCCCACTCCAGGTATTCTTGGGAAGTCATCCGGTAACGCTGTGGACTGGCAATCATGGTTTTTTGGAATCAATAGGGTATGGGCAGACCTGGTGGTGCGTTACGGGGCGGGCTGTCCCAAAACTGGCTACTGAGAAAATTAGGGCAAGCCCGCCCCTAACACACCCTACGCACTAATTTATCCTTTCCATAAAACAACCTTCAACCTAAATTCTAAATTCTCCATTCTTAATTCTTAATTCTTAATTCTTAATTCTTAATTCTTCATTCTTAATTCTTAATTCTAAATTATTAATTCTAAATTCTTCATTTTACGTGTTTTTGCCAAGCCAATCGTGCTGCTCCCACCATTCCAGCTCGATTCCCTAATTCTGCTTTAAGTAACTCTAAACCAGTACGAGAGGAAGGCAAAACTCGTTGCTCTATTTCTGCTAGAGTTGTTGGCAAGAAAAACTCGGCACTAGCACTTATACCACCACCAATAATAATGGCTTCTGGTGTCAGTGGATAAATAAGACTAGTTAGCCCAATCCCTAATAAGCGTCCGTAATCTGCCCAAAATTCTAAGGCTTCCTGGTTTCCTTCTTGGGCTAATTTACCAAGTTCTGCTGGTTCTTTGCCACTGTTGCTTCGGATTGCCCTAATGGAAAGGTATTGCTCTAGAGAACCCCGATTACCACTATTACCCTCGGGACCATCGGGATATAGATTAATTAAGCCCAACTCCCCAGCAGACCCGAGATGACCTGTGAAGAGTTGACCATCGAAAATGATTGCCCCTCCTACCCCTGTGCCTAGGGTGAGTAGAATCAAATTCCGAAACCGACGACCAGCCCCTAACCAAGCTTCTCCTAAACCAGCACAGTTAGCATCATTAGCAACAACTGTGGGATAACCGACTTTGGCTTCTAACTGATCGGCTAGGGGAACATCGTGCCAATCCGTTAGGTTAATCGCAACTTTAGCAATTCTTCCAGCAACATCAGCAGGGCCAGGACATCCAACCCCGATACCAATTACTTCTTCCCTGGTATCGAGACGAGAGATTGCTGCTACTATTGCTTCGATCACCGCTGTTGGTGTTGCTGGTTGGGGTGTATCTACTGTTAGAGACTCCAATTCGGTTCCATCTTCACGGAAGCGTCCCAACTTAATCGCAGTGCCACCTAAATCAATGCCTATGGCTTGAGTCATTAGTCCTTAGTGATTTGTCATGAGTCATTTGTCCTTAGGCATTTTAAGGCAAAAGGCATGCATGCAAGAGGCATGCATGCAAGAGGGTTTTATTGAATTTCAATGTTTCTGACGAAATCGGGGATTAATCAACTCGCTTAATCCTTCTCCTACTAAGGACAATCCTACCACCATCAGTGTCATGGCTAAACCAGGGAAGAGCGCTGTCCACCAAATCCCAGTTGGTAAGGCATCGAGGGCTTGACGTAAGTCATGACCCCACTCTGGGGTTTGTTCTGGCAATCCTAATCCTAAAAATCCCAGTCCTCCCAAGATTAAAATCGCATCAGCGGCGTTGAGGGTAAATAGAACTGGTACACTTTGAATCACATTCAGAAATAGATAGCGCGATAATATCCTACCAGGGGAAGCCCCCAGGGCTTGAGCGGCTTCGATGAACAATTCAGTTTTGACGCTAGTGGTGTGATTCCGGACTACCCGATAGTATTGGGGGACATAGGAAATACTTAATGCGATCGCAGCATTGAAGACTCCTCTACCGACTACAAAGGCCAGAGTCACCGATAGCAGTAGTCCTGGCAAGGTATAGATCGTATCCATTAAAAACAGTAATACCCGATCGAGTTTGCCACCGAGATAACCACTGATTAACCCCAAAGGGACACCAATGATCAGGCTGAGGGTGGTAGCGAGAACGACTACTTTTAGAGCAGCTTGAGAGCCAAACCAGGTGCGAGAGAAAACATCATAACCCTGGCGAGAGGTACCAAACCAGTGATTCCAGCTCGGTGCTTCATGAATGGGATTACTGAGGGACTGGGTAGGGTCTTGTAGCCATCCCCAAGCTTGAAAGGTGGGAGCGAAAATGGCTACTACAATAAAGCACCCAGTAATCACTAGTCCTGCTACCATTAGTTTGATGGATAGACTAGGCCCTCTAGTAAAAGACAAAAAGCTGGGGAATGATTGTTTGGTTGAGGTCATCCTTCATCCTTGATACTGATAGCATTTATCATACTGATCAGGTAAACAATCTTGTGAACCTTTTGCCTTTTGCCTTTCGCCTTTTGCCTATCTCTTAAACAGTAGTTGGTAAATAGCGTTCAATGGCTTGACGATACTGACTCTTTTGCTTAATTCCTTTAAATTCCGCTAGGAACTCTTTGTCCTTAAATAACTGTACGGTAGGTGTTCCCACCACTTGAGCATTTTCAGCTATTTCTCTGTCTTGGTCAATATCGATCTCGACAAAGTGAATTTTGCCATTATACTCATCTACTACTTTATCCAGCATGGGCTTGAGAATTTTACAAGGACCACAACTGGGGGAAATATACTTGACCATGATTATGCGATCGCTTTCATGGAACAGTTTACGCAAGGCATAGCCCCCCAGATGGCGTGTTTCATTAATATCAAAGGTTTCCGCCGTCTCAGCTACTGGTTTTTCTTCAGTTTCTTCAGGTTTTTCAGCCGTTGGCTGTTCTGATGCCGGTTGTTGATGATACTCATGAATTAGGTTATTGGCAGATAGCCAGCGTTCTGCTAACATAGCCCCCATACAACCTGTTCCAGCCGCAGTGATAGCTTGACGGAACTCATGGTCTTGGACATCACCAACAGCATAGACTCCCTCGACACTGGTTTCCACCGAACCGGATTTAGTGACAATGTAACCGAGCTGATCTAACTCCAGTTGTCCTCTAAATAAGGATGTGTTAGGAGTGTGACCAATAGCGTAAAACATCCCCCGAACTGAAATATCCTTTTCCTCACCAGTTTCAGTATCCTGGACTCTTACGCCAGTCATCGAACCATTGTCTCCAAACACATCAACTGGCTGAGTATTCCAGTGAATAGTAATTTTGGGATTATTCAACACCCGGTCTTGCATGGTTTTGCTAGCTCGCATCTCATGCCGACGTACTAGCATATGAACATGGGAACCATACTTGGTCAAATATACAGCTTCCTCTGCCGCTGAGTCACCCCCCCCGACTACCGCCACTTCCTTACCACTGAAAAGGGGAGATGCACCATCACAGATGGCACAAGCTGAGATCCCATTACTCCAGTACTGAGCTTC
>NZ_JAAHHX010000139.1:0-6060 GCF_010672065.1 Moorena sp. SIO4A1
GTGGATTGGTCATTGTCGGTAATGGTGAAAGTGGCACTGGGAGTCTCACCTAATTGATAGTCGGGACTATTCTCAAGGGTAATAATTACAGTTTCTTCCCCTTCTACTATTCCATCGGCGATTGGGGTGAGCTTGAGATCTACTGACTCCTGACCTTCTGGAATAGTAACGGTACCGGTTAGGATGGGCTTGTAATCTGAGGAGCTAGCGGTGCCACTGACCGTGTAAGTTACCTCTAGGCTTTGACTAATGTCTCCGGTACGGGTGATGGTGATACCACCACTTTTTGGCACAGTTTCGGCTAATGTGCCATCAGTAGGGGTAATGGTAAGTTCAGGAAAAGTAATAACTGGGCCAGCTTCCAGTGCTGGTGTTATTTCAATAACGTCTATTCGTGCTAGTTCATAGGTTTGATTCCCCAAACTATCTGCCACGGCAGAGATTTCAATCTGATCCCCTGGAGCCAGTTCTACGTCTTTAAAGACAGGATTAGGATTGGATAAACCATCAAATATAGAACCAGTCAAGCCGATATAATTACCAGAATTGGGTGTGTCTATGGGTGGATTGTCCTGTTCTCCTGGGTTTTTATTGAAAATATATCTACTAATCGGGATATCGTTGACACGAAGTGTCAGGGTAGATCGGCCATCTGATTCATCAAAATAGGCAATCTTAAAATTATAGTTACCAGCAGGACCGTCATCTTCTGTCCAGGTTAAACGAATGAATCCTTGTTCAGTAGTATTGGTTTTGGGAATCTCGATAGCTTGACCACCGGAAGCAATGTCACTATCAAAAACTATGTAGTTTTCTAAACTCAGCCTAGTTGTGTCTTCTGCCTCAAATGTTGGCATAATTACTATTATCCTCTCCTTTTTAGGGAATAGGGAACAGGGAATAGGGAACAGTAGGAAAGAGATCCGAGTAGTTTTTGGTGTTATGGAAAATTAGTATTGGAGTTTATGCTCTATAGCAAAGGGAGTAGGGAGTAGGGAACAGCAGATCTGGATCCAAAAATTATCACAATTACTACAGGAATTGCTAAATCCCAATTACTAGATTGGATCTGAAACTTTGGGTAATCGAAATCTTATTCACTTTCAATTAAATAAATTAAGAAATTTCTCATGCTTCTTATTGGACAATAGCTAAAACTAGACTTCATAAGAATTATCTAAATTGTCTAAAAAAAAAATTACATTACTATAGATGACATAATTATGATTCCATGTCACTATAAAACTCCTTGCTTAATCAAATCTTTACAGTTTTTTTTACGGATTTATTAAAGTCTTCACTTTTATAGCAGTCGCCAGGGCAGGCGCGGACATGACAAAAGTCTCAAACCTAAGTAAGCGCAAGAGTTTGACTTCTGACTTCTGACTTCTGACTTCTGACTTCTGCTATAGAGCTCTCGTTTACATCTTTATATGTTGGATAGAAGAGAAGGAAAACGGCCAAGAGGCAGAGTTCAGGAAGGGAGGAATAAAATAGAGACTTTGCGGCAGTATTCAATCGGGTTTGTGATCAATCCCAGGCTACCGGAATTGATATAATGGGGTGATGTAAGCTATCAGCTAATGTGCTATGCACACGCTACTTGAGGTGCTATCAGCTGATAGCTTACGTTGTTTACTTGAGGTCTGATCAACAGACGTTTCTTGTGGCCTTCTTAAAGGATAATGTGCTACTTCTGAGTAATGGGCTGCTGGACACAGTTGAGCATGCGCAGAGTAGCAGCAGCGGCATAGTTCCGGCGTGCTTCAGAATTGGGGAAGAAAGCGTTACCCCTTTCGTTTAGGGGAGATGCAACTTGGCAGTAGGCAGACATTTCAGAAATCAGAGCGACAGCCCAGTGACCTTCGGTGTCGGAAAATTGTGTGACTGACCCATTAGAAACGAGTACCCCTGGCTGACCTTGGAGGTTTTTGGCAAATTCAGCAGCTTTTTTTTGTACTGCCATCAATTCGGCACGAGTTACGGACTTATTTGGTCGAAAGGTGCCATCAGGATAGCCACTAACAATATTATTGTCCCTCGCCCATTGAATTTTGGCAGCACTCCAGCGCCCAGCCTCAACATCTTGATAGGGCCTTCCTGATGCTTGAGTGGGGACAGTAATATTAGCACCTGGCAGTTTACCTAAGCCTTCAATGACCATAGACACGAGTTGTTCTCTGGTGAGAAACCCTTGGGGTCTGAAGGTATTGTCCTGAAATCCAGCAATAAATCCCATTGCTACGGCTTTTTCAATTTCTGAGGCATAGACATCAGTAGCAATATCCCGAAATTTAGAGGTTTCTCGTGGCGGAAGTGGAGGAAGCTTGGATGGATCAGTACTTCCTGTGTTACCTAGGGGTGTGTTAGTAGCAAGGTAGACGTGACCTAGCTCTCTGCCATTGAACATTCTCTTGGCAAATTCCCAACCGGGCTGCAGAAAAATTTTCATAAAGCCCTGGCGAATACCACCAGTTCTACCGATGATTACTTCAGGAGCTTTACGATCAAGGCGGTGCTTACCCACTAGCAACAGTTCACCATTACGCTCAACAATGCTAAGGATGTAATCAAGTCCTAAGTCTTCACCCGCCATGCGCATGGAATAGCCATTGCTATCAGTACTGCGTCCGCAAATGCCAGTAAAGTCAAAGTTCAACAGCAGTGGGTCTACGATCACTGGGTTAGTACCACTCTCGCTCCAACAGGCTCGCTTGTTGGATTTTTGCTCTATGATCAGCAATTGATGGGAATTTGCGCCAAAGGGTTGAGCTACAGCAATAAACTTGCCTTGTTCAACTTGTTTTTGCTCAAAGGTAGCGGCGGAGGTTTGGTTGCCAAGACTGATTGCTGAGAAGGCAGTGGCTAGGGCAACGGTGGCGAAGGTGGCTAGTTTTTGTGGTAATTTTTGTTTTAAAGAACTCTTCATGCTACTTACCTCTGTTTTTCAGCATCTGTACTAGGCTTTTAGGATTTGTCAATTTTAAGACGACTGCTTCAAGCTATAATGATTAACTTTCAGATTAAATGTTTCTGGTTCTAATGGTTTAAGTTTTAATTTTGATTAATAAAATTTGAGCAAAAGTAGCTAAGGACACATAAGCTATCAGCTATCAGCGTGTCGCGTATCAGCTCATGGGCTACAGATGGTGCTACTTCAGGTGCTATCAGGGGCTTTAACTGCACGGGGTCGGATGAGTAAAAGGAGCAGGGTGCATCTCCTAAAAGCTGTTTGACCTGGTGGGTGGAATGGGCATCTTGTTGTGGAATGGGCATCTTGCCCGTGACAATTTTCGGAGCGGACTGTCCCAACACTGGCTACCGAGAAAATGAGGGTGAGTCCGTCCCTAAAGCACCACTAGCAACTACCGACCGTTGATTAGCTGACAGCTGACGGCTGATAGCTGAATACTTACCTAATATCAGTGTGAAGCTAGCGAAACTATCACAAGGTTTTCGAGCCTGAGGGTTATCTCTAAGCATGATGGGATCAAGGCTGAAAATCCGTCGGAGGTCGCTAGGATGTTATTTAATATTGCTGGTGTAGGGACTGGGTTAGGAATTCTAACTCTATTGGTGTTTGGGCTGTTGCAATGGTTGCACATTAGTACTGGTCATTTCCTAGATTGGATAATTGGTGTGGCTAGCTTTTGGTGGCTGTTGGTGATTGTGACAGTTCCGTGGAATGTCCACTTGGAAGCTAGGGAAGTTTTAGCAGAGGGGTCGGCTTCCAGGGCAAATGAGATTGCGGTTGACCCGAAGCAATTAAACTATGTGGAAATGATAGCTAAGCGATCGCTAACCGTAGCAATCGCCCTTCACCTGTTATCTGCTGTGGGTCTGTACATCCTTGCTGCCACTGGGATTAGTGCTGTAGGCTACGTCAGTTCGGGAGCAGCTTTGCTTTTAACTGCTTTGCGTCCAGCGGTACGTTTTTACCAGTATTTAGCAGCCCGGTTAAGGATGATCCGGCAAGAGTTTAAGTATCCTCGCCGAGATGTAATGGAACTACAGAATCGTTTTGAAGCTCTCGAAAGAACTGTCAAAGGTCTAGAAGAGAAACTAGACCCAGAAGAACCTTACTCTTGGGTGGCAACCCATCAGCGTTACTGGGAAGAGACTCGCAAAGGCTTAGCCCAACTTGAAGCATCAATGGCACAACTGGAAGCTAATAACAATGCGGAACACCAACGTTTAGCTCGGGATTCTGAAAATGCGATCGCACAATTAACTACAGATAGTCAATTTCTGGATAATGTCCGAGAAATTATCCGGTTTTTCAAGACAGCTTAGTAGTTATAGCGCAAGTCAGAAGTCAGAAGTCAGAAGTCAGAAGTCAGAAGTCAGAAGTAAACTATGACTAAGTTTTGGAGTTTAGGAATGTCAAACATCTAAATGCGTAGTGCGCTTGCAGCGCTGAGTTAGAGGGCTGCTTGAGGTGGAATCGGGAATCGGGAATCGGGAATCGGGAATCGGGAATCGGGAATCGGGATCAAAGCAAGTTAGATGCTTCATATAAACGCCTGACAACGGCGATAATTCGCTTGCCATAATCTAAGTCAGCTGACCAGCGGCCACTGAGCTGTTCAACTAAGGGAGCAATCCCTCGGGTAACGAAGCGAAACCGGGGATCGACCAAGGGTTGGACTAGGGGTTCCTGACTGGCGTAGGCTTTCAAATGTTGGATATGGGCACGTACTCCAATTCTAGCGCTAGGAAAAGTCGCTTCTTCCTCACTAGTCACTGCTCCCAAACCACCAAAATTATTTTGCTCAGGTCTAAGGCGATCGCTAAAGCGTAGGAAGTTAGTTTCTACACAAGCTTGGGCAAAGGCAATGTCATAGTTGACTCCCTCTACCGAGGCTTCTTCTCGATAGAGCCTAGCTAGGTCAGGAAACTCAGTCAGGGCGTTCTGATTATTGTTTTTAAGAAATATCTGTAACTGGACTTCGGAGGTGCTACCATGACCCATGATCCGGTCAATCAGACCTGGACAGATTTTCTGGGAAATTGAGCGCAAAATCACAGTGCGGGTAGGAGCATCCCAACCGACAAAGATGTTATATTCTCTTAGTTCAATGGCCTTAACATAAACGACTCCCCGATATTGCACACGACGGACATTGTCGGCGGTGGTCAAATCCACTCCTAGGCGATCGGCTAGGTCAATGGGAATGTAAGAATTGCTATTGATTAGAACACCTCGATCATCGTAAGTCTGATTATTGATTTTAATATCAATGATGGGATAAACGGGATTGAGTTGATCGGGTGGCTGTTCACCAGATATCAAACTACTCCATTGGGCAAGTCCATCAGCTATGCCTCTGGCCATGTCACGACGTCGATTCTGGAGCAGAGCACGGTCTTGGGGATTAGTCAGAAAGCCAACTTCGAGCAGTAGGGAGGGCAGGATAACATCACGGCAAAAGGCAAGACGCCCAACACCTGATTCCGTATCGGGTTTTGCTCCTCGATTGGGCAGTTCAGGAAGGCGTGTGATCAAATAGCGCAGCATTAGTTCACCATGCTTCTTGCGCTCAGTGTTATTGAAAATGTAAAAAGCAGAGGCACCTCGGATGTTAGGATTGGAAAAGGCATCAGCATGAATCTCTAGCGCTACATCACCAAAACCAGCACGGTCATTAATCCATTGAATTGTCTGCTTTAAACTCAATTCATCAGGAACAGATAATACTTCATACCGACGCGATCGCAATTCTGGCACCACCATATCTCGCAGCCCAATCATTTCTTCGGCTTCCGTTGTCCCACCGGCAATCGCCCCTGGGTCAAGACCACCACGTTCCATGCCACCGTGACCTGCTGAAATAAATATACGTCCCATGTCTTGCTTTTTGCCCTCAGCCCTTAATTGAGCACTTGCTGTTTCCAGGATAAGGATTTACTTTCCCTATGGCTAGGGGAAGTTCGAGATACTCTTAAACCGTAATTAATCGGGATGAACCCGTACAAAACGGTCAAGGTGCAATTTATTGTTGCCTGAGGGAGGAGTGGTCATGCAGTAATTGGAGTTAAACCTGCCACTCGTCTTTCTAG
>NZ_JAAHHX010000014.1:0-32819 GCF_010672065.1 Moorena sp. SIO4A1
GCATTAGATTTGCTGCCAAGAAAAATCATCTAGTTTAGCACGAGACTTCATCGGTAGTTTCTGAGCTTGATTAACTGCAAACTCCCTCACTGTCTCATCTTTAGCTTTATTTGTCAACAGAACCTAGTCCTGCTGCCATTGCCACCGGAGATTTTGATGGTGATGGTGATTTGGATTTAGTAACAGCGAACTCAGACTCTGATAACGTCTCAGTGCTGTTAAATAATGGCGCAGGAAGCTATACCTTAAGTGGGAACTTTGCCGTAGGAAATTTTCCCGTTGACATTGCTGTGGGAGACTTCAACAAAGATGGTAACCTGGATTTGGTGACCGCAGACTTCGGTACTCCTTTTGTATCCTCTACTGATAACACGGTCTCAGTCTTGCTAGGAAATGGCAATGGCACCTTTGGTTCTGCCACCCAAGTCAACGAAGGAGATATTCCTCTATCCGTGGCCGTGGCGGACTTCAACGGCGATCAAGATTTGGATCTAGCGGTAGGAAGATTTTCCTCACCAGGTATAGTCTCGGTGTTCTTCGGCAATGGGGCAGGGAGCTTTCCAGTTACTAACGACTTGACGAGCGGGGTTAGTGGTTTTTCTACCTCTGTGGGGGACTTCAACAACGATGGTAACCTGGATCTAGTGACAGGAAGTGGCAGCAACCAAGTCTCGCTGCTGTTAGGGAACGGGACAACAACCTTTCAGCCTAGTATATCGATTCCAACAGGTGTGTCTTTTGCCGCTCCTGATGCTGTGGGAGACTTCGACAACGATGGCAATCCAGACTTAGTCATAGGAAGTGGTTCTGGTGCTGAGAACGAAATCGCAGTGTTGTTGGGGAATGGAAATGGTACCTTTGGTTCTCCCATGCCATTTACAACTGGTGGAGGTTCTGAAGTCGCCGTGGGGGACTTCAATAGTGATGGCAACTTGGATATTGCAGCAGCAAGTGATGATCAAGTCTCACTGCTATTAGGGAATGGTGCAGGAGGCTTTACCCCTTCTGGTCAGTTTGATGTGGGCAGTAATCCCTCTTCCATCACCGTAGGGGATTTCAACGGCGATGGTAAACCAGACATTGCGACGGCCAACTCTGGCTCCAACAACGTCTCAGTATTGCTCAACACTAGTTCCATGTTTGCTCTAGGTTCAACAACTCAAGTAGGGGATTTTCGAAACGATACTGACTACTTAGTCGCTGATGTAAATGGGGATGGTGACTCTGATCTAATCGAGGTTTGGAATAATAACAATAACTTCTTTGCTGCCACTTGGATTAGTAATGGTAGCGGAGGATTTAACCTCGGCAGTAATACAGCAGTAGGGGACTTTCGAAACGATACTGATTACTTAGTCGCTGATGTAAATGGAGATGGTGACTCTGATCTCGTTGAACTTTGGAATAATAACAATAAGTTTTTTGCTGCCACTTGGATTAGTAATGGTAGCGGAGGATTTAACCTGGGCAGTAATACAGAAGTAGGGGACTTTCGAGAGGATACTGACTACTTAGTCGCTGATGTAAATGGGGATGGTGACTCTGATCTAATCGAGCTTTGGAATAATAACAATAACTTCTTTGCTGCCACTTGGATTAGTAATGGTAGCGGAGGATTTAACCTGGGCAGTAATACAGAAGTAGGAGACTTTCGAGAGGATACTGACTACTTAGTCGCTGATGTAAATGGAGATGGTGACTCTGATCTAATCGAGCTTTGGAATAATAACAATAACTTCTTTGCTGCCACTTGGATTAGTAATGGTAGCGGAGGATTTAACCTGGGCAGTAATACAGAAGTAGGAGACTTTCGAGAGGATACTGACTACTTAGTCGCTGATGTAAATGGAGATGGTGACTCTGATCTAATCGAGCTTTGGAATAATAACAATAACTTCTTTGCTGCCACTTGGATTAGTAATGGTAGCGGAGGATTTAACCTGGGCAGTAATACAGAAGTAGGAGACTTTCGAGAGGATACTGATTACTTAGTCGCTGATGTAAATGGGGATGGTGACTCTGATCTAATCGAGGTTTGGAATGATAACAATAATTTCTTTGCGGCGACTTGGATTAGTAATGGTAGCGGAGGATTTAGCCTGGGCAGTAATACACAAGTAGGGGACTTTCGAAATGATACTGATTACTTAGTTACCGATTTAAATGGTGATAATCAGTCTGATCTCGTTGAACTTTGGAATAATAACAATAAGTTCTTTGCCACTAGTTGGTTAAGCATTTAGTTGGTTAAGCATTGCTTAAACACTAACCTAATTCGGTAGGGGTGCATCTCAATGCATCCTGTTTGACCCGGTGAGTGGAATGGGCATCAGGCGTGGAACGGGCATCTTGCCCGTTTCATTTCGGGACGGACTATCCCAATACTGCCTACTGATAAAATCAGGGGGAGCCTGTCCCTAAAGCACCCTAAGCAACTTTTTTACTAATCCCCCAGAGGTGCTTAAGCCGATTGTGACTGCTCAGGGGGTGCATTTGATTTTGGTGGAGGAGATTGTTCAAGGGGAATTAGATGATCAGCTCAGGTATCAAATTATCTCGGATTTATTTAGTGGATGGCTGAAGCAACAAATTGATAAAATTGAGGTGGTGAAAAATCTGGAATCAAAGTTAGAGGACTAAATTTAGTAGAGATTGCTGAATTAATAAAGTAATCCTCTGATAGATACCAGAGGATTATTTAATACCTAATTAGGTATTTTATTTTAACGCATCTTCAAGCGGTAGTGGTAAATATGTAGTGGTTTGGCTACGGTCTGGTCAAGGTAACGGGAGCTAAAATCACGAATTGTGTACCACTACCCATATTTACGACTACCATGTTTTAACTTTGTCAGTTTGCTGTTTCCGTTGGGAAAAAAGCAGGGAACCTAAGGCTAAAGTACCAAAGGCTAATATGCCCACTCCAGAAGAGGTTTCCGGGATAGACTTAGTATTATTGGATAACAATGCTATTAATTCCTCTGCTCGGTTGTTCTGAATGAATTCATCCGGGAAATTACTGTCTACTGTGTCTATGAAATCATCAAACTCAGAACTAAGGGTTAATCCGAAATCAGAGGCTACAGATAAAGCAGCAAAAAATTTGTCTAAGTCTAAAGCTGGTAAATTAGACGGGTCTGTAATTGGTACGCCACCCAACTGGAACCATTCGTCAAGACCGCCAGAGGATTGGGCAACTACCAGTTCTCTCGCTGGAATTGTTCCAGTGTTAGTATGTGCATGGATATGGTTTGGGGGAGTATAAAACAAAGTTCCGGGTTTTGCATTTACAGCATTAAAATTTGCTTTGGGAGCATTAACTCCAGGAATTTCACCCTGAGCATAAGTCTCGTCACTGATGAATAGCGTAAACCCGTCATCAATAAAGTAGAGCCACTCCCCTAGGTTATGGTGGATGTGCGGGGGTGGGCCACCCCCTGGTGGAATGATAATGTCTAATAGAGTAAACTCTCCATTGGTATCTTCAGTTGTTTTTAGAAAGCTAATCTGTTCGCCCTCTGCAAACAGTACTGGCAACGGTGAGTCTGGGTTCGGTGTTACATCTGGAAAATCAAAAGCTTCTCCTCTTGGGGGCGATGTTATCTTTGGGAAATCAATAAGTGGGAAATCAACAGCTTCTGCTTGGTTAATAGTTATTGTTTCTTCTGTTAGATTATCTGTTATTGTTTCTTCTGTTAGGACTTCTGTTGGTGTGTGTGTGTGTAGACCACTGTGTGCTTTTACCTCATAACTAACGCCTAAAGTCAAGACCAAGGTGGTAGATAAGCCCATGGCAAAGTTAGCTAATTTCATTGTTTATCTCTCCTTTTTAATTTAAAAATATTTGGTAGTTTTCAAAAATTTATAGCACTACGCATTAAGGGGTTTGACATTTATAAAAGCAGCAAAAGCTATTATAATCAGCTATTGCTAGCATGCCTATTACCTATTACCTTGCGCGTAGCGCTATAGCTTTAGCTACAGAAAAAAATGTATAGCCGATAAATGAGGTTATTTCCGGCCTGAAGGCGCGGAGATTATTAAAATCACTTACTCGTTTTCTTTTTTTCCGACAAGCATTAAAATCAACTATCTGTTAGGAGCAATGCTTAAACTGTGATCAAGCTAGGATTGCTCGACTCAATAATTTGCTGAATAGCCTGTGGTGAAAAGAAATCTTGGACAGCTACAGTACCGGCTTCAACGCCCCAGAAACGGTCTATTTCTTTCTGATTGCCTTGAAGTGCAGCTAGGAATTGGATTTCTTCTGGGGATAACGTCTTAGCCTTAAGACTACTAGCACGTTGACAAACTAATTCGTATAGTGGTATTAAAGCTTCATTACGTTGCCGTTCATAATCAGCAAGAGCTTCATTTAATGGTCTGTATCCAGACAATCCCTGATCAATGGCATTTACTAAAAGCTCAGAACTCAAGAAAGCAGATTTGATTCCTTGGGCTAGAGTTGGGTCTCTATGGCAGCCAGCATCGCCTACTAATGCCCAGCCATCTCCGTAAGGCTTGCGGAAAAAGTTGGGAAGGTTACCCGTACCATAGAATGGCTCTTCACGTTTGCCAGCCCGCAACCGTTTAGCTAATTGGGGAACGAGATCGAGCGCTGCCCAAAAATTCTCTTTAACATTGCTACGAAATGCTCGGAATTCCTCAATAGGCAAAACTACCGTGATGCAGGTGAGGTTGTCATTAGTTGAAGCAGCAATAATCAGCCGACGATCTCGAAAATATAGTTCTCCCCCATCCACAGGAACTCCACTCCAGTAGCTATAGTGATAGCTAGTGATAGAGGGTTTTGTGTTGTACTCAAGAGCATTGCAGCTACGAGCGACAAAGGAATTCATGCCATCAGCACCGATGACAATGCGTGCTTTTTCTGTTACACTTCTGCCGTCACCTAAGCGACCGCGAATGCCAGTGACCTGCTCGCCATCCCTACAAAGTTCTTGGACTACGAAGCGTTCTTGAAGCTCAACACCAGCCTCCACAGCAGCATCAACTAAAATCTTGTCGAGTACAGTACGTCGCGGACAGTAACCCTCTGCTGTACCTTCTAGAGGTAAGGCACGAGCCGTAAAAACAATGGAACCGAAAAAGTCGAAAGTAGCTTTTTGGATTGGTGGGCAGCCTGAATTAACCACTTTGTCCAGAAGCCCCCAGCGCTTGAGTTGGGCCACAGCAGACTGCTGAAGATAGTGATTTGACATGGTGTTACTCGGGAAAGTAGCTTTGTCAACTAACAAAACCCGATAGCCCTTACGAGCAAGTAACATGGCTGTCGGCGAACCAGCACAGCGAGCACCGATAACTATGACGTCATACATCAAACCTGATTTCCCCATATTATGAAAAAGTGTGTGAGACTCGAACTATCAAGAACCTCAGAACTTACAGCTAGCTATGACCAAAGCGGTATTCCAAAATAGTTTTTAAGTTCATTGCTTCGATGCGATGGATTGCATCAAAGTATTTCCAAATATCGCCCACCCATTTACGATCTGTGCGATCGCGCCCACGGGAAATATAGTCTGGAACATTAGTAGTGTTACGGTCGTAATACGGATGTTTGCAATTAGTCCAGAGCATAACAGTGCCTGGCTTGCGAAGGGTTGGCATGGCATCAATGAAGCGGAAGTAGTATCGCATCCAAAGTTCTTCTCCTTGATCCCAAGCACAGGGGTAGTCCACAACTTTACTGTCAGGGTAAGCCTCAGCCCGAATGTAGATGGGGGTTTCCTTGGCTAAATACTCTATACCTTTGTACAGACCACCACCAATATGCTTGAACTGGCGCAAGCTGAATGTCCACTCCTCCAAGCTATAAACGTTTGCAGCGTATTCAAAAGCCATATCTACTGGACAATGAATATACTCACCAAGGTGACAGTAGTTACCGAAGATTTCCTCGTGTGGATAACTCTCCTTGGTCATCTCTTTAAGTTTTGCCGATACATCCGGGATATCGTGATCTTCACAGGTGTACAAACCTGGTATTTTTCTTGACGGAATTTCATTTGTCACGAGACTCTGTGTATTCCAAGGTCCCAGGTTATCGCGTACTAACATGACTTACTCCTAATATGATAATTTACTTGTTAGAAACTTATGGAAAAACTGGTGGTCTAGCCTAAAAACACCCACCATAAATTCGATTAAACTCAGTCAACCTTTCTGTCAAACTGCCGCCCCTCGTGTCTGTACAGAATATGATTCGAAATTTTCTGGGGTACTCAGTTTCGAAATATCTGTAGCTCTGTAATGAGTATCTGGCTCTGGGTAGACCGGGCATTCATAAATGGGCTCAAAAGGCTGCTCAAATGTATCCCATTGTCTTTGTGAACGTAGGTACTTCAGTAAAGGCTGCTCTGCCTCACCCCAGAAATCTCCGGCAAAGGTTTGTATGGCAAAGTGGACGCCACCGGGTAACTCTAGAGCCATGCGATTTACGTCTCTCTTGAAATCTATGTAGAAAGAGTAGACCAATCGAAAGTAGGAGTCGTACCCGGTCTTGCAGAAGTTCTCGAAGTAGGTACGCGCCTCTTTCTCATCTGTACCTTTAAGGATCTTCTGTATCCCCTCTGCTGCTTTCAGTCCAGAAACCATCCCGATATAAACTCCTCCAGAAAATAGAGGATCTACAAAGCAGCCCGCATCGCCGACAATAAAATACCCAGGACCTGCCAACTGCTCGGAATGGTAGCAATAATCTAGCTCTATTTTCGGTTTCTCATACACAGGTCTCGCCCCTTCTATAGCCTTCTTGATACGGGGAGACCGACTGCAATGTGTATCAAAAATTTCCTGGGGATCGTTCTCCTTTAGTAAGCTTAATGACATGACAGTTCCAACGCTGAACATGTCGGTTTCAATAGGAATTCCCCAAACCCAACCATCCTCATGGGAGCCGAGGAGAAAGTCACCTTCAACCAGACCTGGATTGTTTTCCTTTACTACATCCTTATAGTGTTGAAAAACCGCAACATTTCGCAGCTTATCATTCATTTTTCTCAGGTGAAAATGCTTGGCAATCAACCCAGCCCGTCCGCTAGCATCTACAACATAGGAAGCTTTTGCTTGATGTCTGTGACCTTGATACTCATATTCAACTCCGGTCAGTCGTTCGCCGTCGAATATGAGTTTCTTAACCTCTGCCTGCTGTAATACTTGCGCCCCTGTATCCTGAGCGTGGTCCAGTAAGACTTTGTCAAAACGGGCACGATGAAAATGATGTGCAAACAGGATTTGCCCTGGTGCCATGTTATTAAAGTCCTGCCGCCGAAGATCGTTGGTTTGGCTGGTGAAGAATTCGACTCCGGACTTCTCCACAAATTTAGCCTCCTTGATTTTATCGAGGACACCCATTTTTTCAAGTAACTTAGTCTGGTAGGATACCATAGACTCGCCGATGTGAAATCGAGGAAACTTTGCTTTTTCCAACAAAAGAACTGAGTAACCTTCTACTGCCATCTTGTATGCACAACTTGAACCAGCAGGTCCTCCGCCGATCACAATTGCATCGAACACTTGATTGGTAACTGTACTATTATGTGGCATCTAAATCCTCCAAGAGTTTTATAGTTTTTGATAGTTTCGTCTAGATTTCCTAGATTGGTTTCAAAAATTTGGCAACAAGCATCGTTAGTAACCTCGAACTTTGTAAAGTTTGTGAACTTGACAAATCTATAACATAGTGCTAAACCCAACGTATGACCATAGAACTGACAAAATCTCCTCCATTTGAAAATGTTCCCAGAGCAATCAAGTCACCAGAGTTTACTTTGTTCTTGTCAATAGCATCAGCAAGGGTTACGGGAATCGAACCCTGAAAAAGATTTCCGTAGTGTTCAAGAGTGTCATGAACACGCGGAGCTCCAATTCCTATGCGATCGCGCCATTCTTTTATAAAGAAGGTATTGGGCTGATGGGTGATCAGCAATGAGATATCATCTGTTGATAGCCCAGCTTGATAGAGACATTTTGATACCGCATCAGGTACTAGTTCAAGAGCATTAGAACGTATGGCCGTAACCATTTCTGGTGAGAAGTTGACAGTAATCGGTCCACATCCACGTTCCCAGTAGTTCAAAAATCGACCGTCAACTACATCGGGTTGAAAGACGAATAGCCCGTAGTGTTCTCCATGAGAGCGTTCATAGCTAGCCACAAAGCTAGACTTACCATCAACTAACAACGTTGCTGATGCTCCATCCCCAAGTACCCAGGACTTCTTCGACTTTTGAAATTCTGGGAGACGAGAGACGAAGTTTGTTACCGTAACAATAGCAATTGTCTTGTACATCCCTGACTCAATGAATGCACGAGCAGTGTTTAGCATTGAGAGGTAAGAACTGCAACTTGTGTCAAGATTCAAAATCGTCGCCTGACTTGCCCCTACCCCATTTTGGATGGCTGGTCCAATACCGGGCCAGAAATGATCGCTAAACATGCACGAACACAGAATGAGGTCAAGGGCTTCCGGCTTTGTACCAGTCCGTTCAAGCAGGAGCTTCAAAGCTTTGCTACCAAGATCTGAGGACTTGTATTCTGGTGAGGCGAAGCGTCTCTCTTTAACTCCCTTGAAAAAAGCGTTTTTCTCGAGTTCGTTATCATCTTCGCTATTCAGTTCCAGCTTGGTATTATCGACCACACGTTCCGGCATAAAACTGACAACGTCTACAATCTGTGCACTTGGCATAGTTCTACCTCTTAACATCTTTGTGAGTATTTAAGACCAAGTCGCGTTCTAATATACGCTCCTCAATGAGGAGAAGACACTAATGAAGGTAAACTTTTAGAAATAAATTGCGACTTGGTAAGCTCTTTCGACTGCTTTTTGCCAATAGGAATTGTCGGTACAGATTCGGGAATAAAAGGTGTAAATGGTGGCATCTCTTCCCGTAAGAGGCGAAGTTCGAGAACCCCCGGAATGTCTGTGTGGTTTCTATAGTCCTTAAGTTGATCCTGCAACTCGTCAACGGTGCCAGCACTTCCCACCCAAAGCCGATCGGGAGTACCAAGTCCGCGAGCAATCACAGCAATGTTAACGGGTGCATAGCGCACGCATTCCAATCGCGACTCAAAGAAGAGCTGTTGGCGTGTTACACACATGCCATGCATATTGTTGTTAAACACGATAAACAGGATCGGAAGTCCTAAGTCCACGGCTGTATGAATTTCTAATCCAGTCATTAGGAAGGCACCGTCACCAGCAAAAATTACTGTCCTTGTGCCCCGTGGTGAGCCGAGTTGGGCACCAATTGCTCCTGGGATCGCATAACCCATACCTCCCATACCCAGAGCAATTGTCGAACTCGCTCCAGCAGGTACTCTCGTCATGTGGAGAGCAGCGGCGGCGCAGTTACCTGCGTCGTAAAGGACGTGTCCACTTTCTGGGAGCAAATCTTGCACAATAGTGATTGCCTCACTTTGCAACAGGGGCTGCTCCTCAGCTCTGGATATACGATCATCTGATGGAATAGGTGGAGCTAGAAGCGGCTTGAAAATCTCAGCCATGTAGCCTTGAAGTGGCTTAACCTGGAACGGGTTTTCCTGGAATAGTGCCAAAAGCCCTTGGAAAGCCATTCCTGCATCAGCTTCAACCACCAGAGCAGGAGAGATGATACGGGTGATTGCAGTGACATCTACATTCACCACAGCAATCTTTTTGTCCGTAAGTACAAAGGCGAGTGGCTGTCGGGTCATGAGATTGAGACCTGCTCCTACAACAACGAACAGATCTGCTTGCTCTTTCAAGTAGGCGTGAACAGAAGGATGACCTGCAACACCTAGTGTTCCTAAATAGAGGGGGTCATCGTTGGGAAACTCACCACGTCCTGAGAGGGTTGTAACCACTGGTAGACCCACAGCACGCACAAAGTTAACTACAGCCTCCGGAGCGCTGCATCGTCGCACTCCATGTCCCAAAATGAGGACAGGGTTCTTGGCTCGACGAATCGCTTCGAAAAGAGGACGAATCATCTCCACTGGAACCCCTTTCGGACGGATCAGATTTCTTAGCTCCCTAGCCCAGTTTTCTGGACAAGGTTCAACCTCTTGCTCGTAGATGTCCCGGGGAAATAGAAGCACAGCTGGTCCTGGACGATTGGAAAGAGCAGCTTTAATAGCTTCGGTCAAGTGATGCCAAAAGTCATCCGGGTTGGAAATCTTCGCTACATACTTAGTCACCGCACCCCAGAGCTTTATGGCATCTACAGTACGACCGATGCCCGATGAGTCTTGGAAGGCTCCCCTTCCTTCAAGTGCTGATGGTGGCTGTCCGACTAAAGCTAGAACTGGCACTGACTCGGAATAGGATTCAGCAATACCAGCAATCAGGTTCATCATTCCCCCACCAGAGGTCGAGCAACATACCCCCAAGGTTTGGTGAACTCGTGCCCGACAGTCTGCCATGAAAGCCGCCCCATCCTCACTCTTAGCCATTATTGACTGTAACTTTCCATTCCCTAAGCGATGAATAGCATCATGGAGGTGTTCAATATTTGCACCGCTGACACCAAACACATAGGGCACATTTAAAGAAATTAGGGCTTGAACTAGTGCATCAACTAACTTCATATATTTATATTACCTGAATTTTGTTGACGACGCCAACTATGTCTATGAAGATTTAACACTTTTTTGATATCAAGCTATCAGTCTATTATCCCTGATAGTTTTTTGGTCGTTTTTAGCTCTTAAAATTCTTTGAAAAGCCATAATATTTGCTATTTCTGATGTGGTCTTATGTTCACGTTTAGCTCTGTCAAAAATATCTGTCAAAGTTTTGTAGATTTTTTTGACTTTATTAATAACTTGATCTTTTTGATAACCATTTTTTTCATGATATACATCAATTAGTCCTCCTGCATTAATAACATAGTCGGGGCAATAAAGGATTCCTTTTGAATCAATATTTTTACCATCTATATGTTGATTTTTAAGCTGATTATTTGCTGAGCCAGCAACGATTGAAGCTTTAAGACGGGGAATTGTTGAACTGTTCAAGATACCACCCAAAGCACAGGGAGAAAAAATATCTACCTCAAGCTCAAAAATTTCCATCGGATCAACAATAGTTGCTCCATACTTAAATTTCATATCCTCAGCTCTCTCTTTTCGGTTATCACTAACAAAAAGTTGAACTCCTTGTTGATGCAAGTATTCACATAAAATTTTTCCTACATTGCCCACGCCCTGCACCGCAACTTTTAGACCTTCCATTTTCCTCCCAGGCCATAAAAAATCCACTGAGGCTTTCATTCCTTCGAGAACTCCTATTGCTGTTGCCTGAGTAGGATTAGCTTGTGAAACTCCGACTACATACTGAGTTTCAGTGCGTATTTGATTAACATCTTCAACAGAAATGTTAACATCTTGACCCGTAATAAAGCGTCCTTTCAGACTGTTTACACAGCGACCATAGGCTTTGAGTAACTCAGGTGTTTTATCTTTTGGATCAGCAATAATTACTGCTTTTCCACCACCTGCATTAAGATCGGCACAAGCAGCTTTGTAAGTCATACCGTAGCTTAAACGCAAAACATCTTTTAGAGCATCTTCCTCGCTTTTATAAGGAAATAGACGTGTTGCTCCCATAGCAGGACCAAGGGTTGTGTCATGTATGGCAATTATTGCCTTAAGGTTACATTCTGAATCATTAAAGAACATAACTTGTTGATGATTTTTAATGCTTTGAAATAATTCCATCTTTGATTTCTCCAATTAACTACTGTTACTCTTGATATCTTAAGAGTATGACGGGGTGACAATAAGATTGAAAGCCTTACTGGCTGGGTATGGAGTGTGGGCGAAGGAATGTAGGGGAATAAAGATGAGCGTAAGCATTCAGCTCTCAGCTCTCAGCTCTCAGCTCTCAGCTCTCAGCTCTGAGCTCTCAGCTCTGAGCTCTCAGCTTTGAGCTTTTAAATAAAACAAGTAAGCATTCGTTTAATCTTTGTTACGTCAGCTGAATGCTGACGGCTGACGGCTGACGGCTGACGGCTGACGGCTGAATGCTTACAGATTAGCTATGCCACTTTGGTAGCGATGCAGCAAGGAAACAGGCGAGGGGAGCAAGCCAGGAAACAGGCGAGGGGAGCATGTCACTTATATTGAGTAAAATTCCTTCTACTACCTTAGATATTCTATATCTTATATCATCTGCTTGTCTTAACTTTTTTCTTTCTTTCGATTTTCTTTACAAATCAGCTCTAAGGTGCTGATTTGTAAACTCGCTGTAATCCTTGTAGGATAAGGGTTGCGGCAAAATAGTTCAATTTTACTATTTAATAAGCAAAAGACAATCATAGCAAGGCTTTCAGGCTTCTTAATATTTACTTTACAAATCAGCTCTTAGAAACAGGGGAATCATTTGGGGAATTAACCTTGTTTTCCTCAGCAGACTTAGCAAGCTATAGCGCTAGAGCTTACCTGAAGCTAAAGCTATGCTTTGTACCGGGGGAAGTCTTGTTTCCCCTGATCAATAAGTATCCCGAAATCCGAGAGCATTTTTGGAGTCAGGCGCAAGCTCGTAATGCCCTACTAGTTAGCTCCCCTACTCCCCCTATCACTCCATCTGACCATCCCCCCATATCCCCATCCTTACAAGGGTACGTTTTTAAGATTCATCCAGAACTAAAGACAGGAACTTGTGCTGGGGAGGCTGAAAAATCAGGGACAAAACTCCCGATGGGCAAAGGTTCCCCCTTAAATGCCGCCGCTAAAATTACTATTAGTCCTCGCCGGAAACAACTGAGTTTTCGAGGTGCACTGGTCTTCAATGATTGAGGAGATGAACTTTCTTCAGACTCCGATACGAGATTGACCAGTTCTATTGTCTATAGGCTGGGCCAATGACTGTAAACTGCTAGCTAATAGCTTGTCGTCAGCTTGGCCACCGACACTGACTAACCATAACGTCGCTACTGCTATTGCTAACCATACTCGTTCTACTCGCTTGGGATCACTGATCCTGGTCAGATGCCACTGTAGTCCGCCGCGCTTGATATCTTTGAACATACACTCAATCCAACTGCGCATGCCGTACCACAAGATTTCAGCTTGGTCTGGCTCTAAGTCTGTCACAATTAACCATGGGTCGCTGTAGCCTTCATCCCACCGAGCCAAAAGGGTGCATTCGAGTGAGTTGTTTTTGAAACAAGTAATGATCCCTGCCCAAGATTGACCCAGTTCAGTGATCAATCCTTTGAGTGGCACAAACCCACAGGAGAGCTTGGTCTGATAGTAACCTTGAGCATTTATGCGCATGAACGGATGCCATTGCAGGGCAACAATTGCCTCATAGAACCACTTCCCATACAAGCGATTGTCAGTGGTGACAACCACACACCCTACTGAGGGAATCCCAGGCTGAAGATGCTCAAATAACTTCAACCAGTAGGGTTGCCAGCTTCCTTTGGCTGTGGCCACGATTACTTTCCACGCCACTGGGATGCCACAACCTCGGTACACCACACAAACCACTAACAAGGTAAAGCGATCTCCCAATGTTGAGGCATCTGCAGCTAACACGATGTTTTTGTGATCCGTTGGCCACCAACTTAAGATCCATTGCAACAATGGTGCAAAACTGGCGGTTACATCCAGTTCATTACGTTTTCTACCACCATTGTCACTACTCTCCTTATACCATTCTCGTAATTGCTGTCTGACCGTGTTCTCTGGCTTATCGAGCAGTTGTGCCAGAAAAGCTGATACGGTTGATAACCCACAACAATGGGTGATAGCGATCCCATTGCGACCCATGCTCAAGACTACAGCTTGGGGTTTGGTTAAATGAGGCATTTTGCTGGTTACTATTCAACGCCCGTCCTTGTAAGCTATTGGCCAATGAGTCATAGCTGAGATTGCAGACTATATAATGGGGAACCATTACCCCTTGGGCGCAATGTTTACCATCCTACCTGGATTATTGCAGCTGTTGCCCAAGCCAGGTAAGGATTTCATTTGAATCACCTTTCCCAACTTATGACAGCTTGACTCCTAGGCATGATTAATTCTAAATTTTAAGGCAGTAGCTCCAGAAATCTTAAAAACGTACCCTTGTAAGATCTCCCCATCCCCCCATCTGACCATCTCCCAGTCTCGGTCTGGGGAAGCCAAGTCCCAGAAATCGCAGAAAAAAGTTAGCAAAGCTTACTTTCCTAACCCGACCCAGCAAGTAGGGCATTTATGGCAACGGGTAATCCGACGCTATCCGTTTTTTGCCCAGCAGAGTGGCTCTGACTGTGGTGCCGCGTGTTTGGTAATGGTATCTCGCTATTGGGGCAAACGCTTTAGTGTGAATCGCTTGCGGGATATAGCTAATGTTGACCGCAATGGCGCATCATTGCGAGGACTATCAGCAGCAGCGGAAAGTATTGGCTTTTCTACTCGTCCCGTCAAAGCCAGTCTTGACCAGCTAGCTAAGCAAAAATTGCCAGCTATAGTCCATTGGGAAGGTAAACACTATATTGTCGTTTATGAAATTACTCGGAAACGAGTGATTGTGTGTGACCCCGCCATTGGTCAACGTAGTCTCACCCATCGAGAGTTTAACGCCGATTGGACCGGTTATGCACTGCTACTACAACCAACAGCATTACTCAAGGATGCTAAAGAAACGACTACTCCCTTCTGGCAATTCTTTGAATTAATCAAACCCCATGGGTTAGTAGTGTTAGAGGTATTTCTTGCTTCCTTATTTATCCAGATATTTGGATTAATCACACCTCTATTTACCCAGCTAATTTTAGACCGAGTCGTAGTGCAGCGCTCTGGGCTAACCTTAATGGCGGTGGGGTTAGGGCTGCTGATATTTAGCCTGTTTCGAGTGGCAATGATGGGGTTGCGGCAATATCTACTAGACCATACGGCTAATAAAGTAGATGCAGCACTGATTGTAGGATTTATTCGCCATACACTGCGGTTGCCTCTCTCGTTTTTCGAGTCCCGCTATGTTGGTTATATTATATCACGGGTTCAAGAAAACCGCAAGATTGAGCGGTTCCTTACCGGTGAGGCGTTATCAATTCTGCTGGATTTACTAACAGTATTTATCTATGTAGGATTGATGGTTTGGTACAGCTGTAAAATGGCATTATTGGCCTTAGTGATTGTGCCGCAATTCTTATGGCTAGCATTGATTGCGACACCGTTTTTACGAATGATTTCCCGGGAAATATTTCAATCGACGGCTAAAGAAAATAGTTATCTAATTGAAGCGCTTTCCGGTGTAAGTACCGTTAAATCCACAGCAGTAGAACAAACAGTACGTTGGCATTGGGAGGAGTTATTAAATAAGGAAATTAAGACAAGTTTTGATGGGCAAGTTATCAGCAATCGTCTGCAATTTTTTAGTAATGCTATTGAAGCCGTAGTAACCACAAGCCTGCTGTGGTATGGAGCGTGGTTAGTGATTCAAAATCAGTTAACCATTGGACAATTAGTGGCATTCAATATGCTGCTGGGAAATATTATTACTCCCTTCCAGCGGTTAACGGTGTTATGGAATCAATTCCAGGAAGTAGTAATTGCTATGGAACGGATTAATGATGTGTTGGATGCTGAACCAGAGGAGGATTTGCTGAATCAAGCCCGTCAATCGTTACCATCAATTCAGGGTAACATTACCTTTAATAACGTCACCTTTCGCTATCACTCAGAGAGTGATTTAAATGTACTGGAAAATCTATAATTTCAAGTGAAACCAGGACAAATGGTAGCCCTAGTCGGACGCAGTGGTTCAGGTAAAACAACGATTTATAAATTGGTGTTGGGATTGTATCCACCCACAGATGGGAAAGTATTGATTGATGGCCTTGATATTACCAGTCTGTCCTTACAGTCTTTGCGATCGCAAGTGGGAGTAGTAGACCAAGATACCTTTTTGTTTGGTGGAACGATTAAGGAAAATATTAGCTTAGGTCATCCTGCCGCTAGTTTAGACGAGATTATAGAAGCAGCACGATTGGCAGGTGCTGATGAGTTTATTAAACAGTTGCCCATGGGCTATGAAACCCAGATTGGAGAAGGGGGAGGGACATTGTCTGGTGAACAACGGCAACGGATTGCGATCGCATTCGATATCTTCCGCTACACTAGCTAATAGATCACAAACAAACCCAATGTCTCAAAGACTTGATTAGATCATTGACCAGTGTTTCCTCCTGCACCTCTGACTCGTCTATCCCAAGGACAGCTGAACGTATTAGAAACCTGTCCCCGTAAGTTCCAACACATTTACTTTGACCAGCTGGGAACACCCGTGTCTCCTGAACAACAAGAGCGTCTTACTTGGGGAAGCCGCTTTCACCTATTAATGCAACAGCGGGAACTTGGGTTACCAGTCACATCTTTAGTAGAAGAGGATAGCCAACTCGACTACTGGCTGACTGGTTTAGTCAATGCCGCACCAGAACTTTCCCACCCAGAATCTGAAAGTTTCCGAGAAGCGGAACATTGCCGAACCCTGTATTTCCAAGGTTATCTACTTACAGTTATCTATGACTTATTGATTGCAGGGGAAGACTCAGCCCAAATTCTTGATTGGAAGACCTATCCTCAACCGAAAAATCGGGATTGGTTAGCCCAAGACTGGCAAACACGCCTGTATCTCTACATCCTAGCGGAAACTAGCGATTATTGGCCAGAACAAATTTCCATGAGTTACTGGTTTGTCAAATCCCAACCCTCTGCCCAGAGTCTTAAATTTACTTACAATAGCGCACAACACCAGAAAACTAGGGAGGATTTGACTCAGTTGTTGACCCGCTTGGCTGGGTGGCTACAAGGGTACCAAGATCAAGGTTTAGCTTTTCCTCAAGTAGCAGCATCCCTTGGTCGATGTCGTGATTGTACCTTTGCCGTGCGTTGTCAGCGTTATGGGAATAGGTTGACGAACGATAGTACAGAATTACTACCAAATTTAGCTGATATCCAAGAAGTTTCCCTGTGAGCTACCACCCCTGACTAGGTTGGCCCGTAGCACCAGTAAAAGTTCAAAATAGTTAAGCAGAGATCCCTGGGGAACCTCTGCTGTAGCTAGTGCGCTAACCAGCCCATAGGCGACAAAGTCTGGTCGAACTAGATTTAAGCAGACTCAGTGCCGCTGGCTTCTTTGCGTTTCCTAAGGTTATAATAACACAAAATATCTAAATAACACAAAAAACTTAAAATACCTATTGAATTGTTTACCCCTTAGTAGGATAATTGGGAGGTCAAAGTTGTCAAAAGATGTGTCAGAAGAAAAACAAGTTAGCTATAAACTATTTTTGCCTGAATCCTTACGGGCAAAATTCAAATCTATGTGCGCTCTCAAGGGAGTCACCATGAATCATATCTTATTGGAGTTGATTGAAGAATGGATAGAGGAAAATAAACCTGCTTCATCCCCTAAGCAGAAGAAGAGTTAATCCGCTGATCTAGGTTGAACAGTGCTGAATGCGAAATGGTAAGTACTAAGTGCTGAGTTATTTATAACCAGCTCATAGTCTATTATGATAGCGCTGCTCTTCCTGACGGTAACACCGTAAGCCTATGCGCTACTTGAGGGGCTACTTGAGGTGCTATCAGCCTATGGGCGTAGCGCATAGGCTTACAGGAATAATTAATGCGATTGGCCGTAGGCCACGCTACGCGAACGCTAATGAAAGACAATTCTAAATTATTTGAGGAACTGAAAGATCAAGCCATTGATTCAGACCATGAGCAAGGGTTGATAGCCCTTAGTGAGGAATTGCTCAAAGAGTTTGATAGCGGTTCATCACAAGCGGTGACTGGTATGGCTCGTTATCGGTTGGAAAAACATCGAAGTGCTTACAAAAAAGCCTACACAAAACTGATGGCTACCATTGGTCTATGAGGAAGAGTGTCTATGGAAAACTATCGACTGGTATCAGTCAAGATCAAGGGGTTTCGAGGCTTTCCTGAACAAGCGGGAGAACGGGAATTTCGCTTTGATCAAGCCTGCACATTAATTGTAGGAGCTCAGGGGGGAGGCAAAAGTAGTACCCTGAATGCCATTGAGTGGTGCCTATTTGGCAAAGATGTCGCTAATAAAAGTGCTACTAAAATTGAAGAGCGCAAGAATTGGTTAGTGAAAAACCAATCTTCAAGGGAGACTACTGTCGAAGTTATCTTTGAAGGGAATGGGGAAATACTGAAGGTATATAGGAGTGACCGCAAACGTCGTGGTAATCCCAAGTTTTACTATCAGATTAATAATGGTTTGTGTCATGAAGATGAAGCTGAATTGCGGGTGCTACTGGGTGTAGAATTGTCTGACTACATGAGTTGTGTATACCTACATCAAGAAACTATCAGTGCGCTACTGATTCAGGAACCAAAAGAGCGCAAAAATGCTCTGGATCGCCTCATGGGTTTGACGGATTGGCGCAATCTATTGGATGGAATTAAGCGAGCTAAAGCCCAGGAAGAATTTAAGAAAGTTGATCAAGAGTTTGGTCAGATTATCAGCAAAATTGAGACAGCAAAAGCGATTAAAGAAAATGACTTAGGTCTAGCGGAAGAAGAAGCAATTTTTCATGATATTCCCCTGAGCCAACTATCCCTCAATGGAGCAAAAGCTATTTGCCAAGGGGTTGAAAATGCAGTTGAGAATTTTGCCAAAGACTATGGATTGCTGGTGCCCTCTTTACCAAAATACCAAACTACTGATGATTTGGAACGATTTGTAGATGGTGGTAAGGAGGCGATTAAGCAATTACGGAATGCTCAGCCCGACTGGGAACGGCAGAAAGAATTGCTGAATCAGCAAAGTGAATTAAATCGTTTGAAAGCTAATGTTGAGACCAAGGTGATGGAACTCAACCAAAAAGAAAACGAGATTCACCAACTGGAAGCTCAATACGGCATGCTACCAGAAATTTTGGCAAAAAAAAATAAAATTGAACAAGAAGAGTTACCGGCAAAGCAAGAGAGTATAAATAGTATCAACAATCGTGCCGGTATCATTATCGAAACCCTGAAATTTCTGAAGTCAGTACAGGAAGATAAAGCCCAGAATTGTCCCGTTTGCTCTACACCAATTAATCCTGTTCAGTTGCGTCAGGAATTAGAATCCTGGCAACAAGACATGAAGTTACAGCTAAAACCGATTCAGAAGGAGATTCGGGAATTAGAAACAGCAGTAGAAGAGTTACAGAGACTGATTAAAACCTGGGAGCGGTTGCAACGGGAACGGTTAGATAAGGATAAGAGATTACAACAAGCAAAAAATGCGATCGCAGTAGCTTTAGAAACAGAAATTAATGACTCTGCTCACGCTCTGGCTCTGCTCAATCAAGCCATTACTGACGTAGATCAGGAATTAGCCAGGATTCGCACCGCTGTTGAGCAAAGTAATCAACGTATCGATAGCATTGATCAAGACTTAGAAAACATTAAACGGATTATTACTGTCCTTCGTTATCGCCAAGAGGTGGATAATTTGTTTTCGATTCAAGATTCCCCTGACTATAAAGAAGTTGAAGCAGCAAAAGCTGACTTGGAAGCTTTTTGTGACCGATTGTTAACTATTGGTGAAGCTGTACAGGACGTGCTAGGAAACTCAGCTAAAGAAAAAATCGATGCTACCAGAGCAGCAATTTCTAGTATCTATCGTCAGCTGGCCCATCGCAGTGACTTTCCAGATATTGAGATTGACCCAGACAAATATGAAGTGATGGCGGTGGGATATGGAGAGTCAGAAGTTGCCTTACGACTGTTGAACAAGGGTGATATTAATTGTGCTGCTTTGAGTATATTTCTAGCCCTAGCCACCTCAGAGCAATTGACTCATAATATCGGTTTCATGGTGCTAGATGACCCGTCGCAAAATCTAGACCCAGTCCATAAAGAACGGTTGGCTGAGGTGTTGGATCAGGTATTGGATAAAAAACAATTGATTATTGCCACTTCAGAAGATGATTTCGTCGAGCAGCTGAGTTTCAAGCTAACTAAGCCCAACCAACTCTACCGATTGGGACAGTGGACACCAACTCGTGGACCAACTATCGAGGCTAATGGGTAATAGAATGTAGAATTAAGAATTTAGAATTTAGAATATGGATGCATCAACATTCAATCATTTAACGAAGATTCAACAACACTTGAATAGTCGCTCTAGAAAAGATAATGGGTTTGGCAAAACTTGCCAGATTTTCCTAGCGATTACCTTCTGTCGCTTGGGTTTTCAGGTAGAAAACTATTCCTCTCAAGGTGTAGATATCGATAGTTGGAATCACCCCTACTTTCCTAATCTTTCCATTGAAGTGAAGACCACCATTAAACATACGGTGACACTAGGACAGAAGGATGTGGATGGCCTGAAGAAAAAAGCGAGAGAAGGATATGAACCTATTTTTGCAGTTTTGAGATTAGAGTTATTGTCAAATTGGATTATCGCCAAAGCCAAGGGAATTAAGGCAGGTAATCATCCTGTAGGGAGACTACAAACCTCAGTCAGGGCAATGCCGAAACTGCAAGATCAGGTGAATCAGATATTCTCTAGGGTTGTCAATGACTATGGCGCTATAGTATTAGATATTCCAGCTCAGGACGTTCTCACGGATTTGGATAAGTATTTGGATAGGGAGAAACTAAAAGTAGTACCAAAAGGAAGTGGTATGGCACTGCGGGCAGGGAATAGGTTTTAGGGTTAGGGCATATTGTTGGCTCTAAGCATTCAGCTGATAGCTGATCCCAAATGGCTGAATGCTTAGGGGTATAGCACACAATACCCTTCAACCGTTCTACCCTTCAATTGGACTCACTGAGCAACAACTGAGCAGGCAATCGCTGAAAGGAAAGCCGTTCATTGTTCACATCCACAAAGATAGTGTCCCCATCATTAAATTCACTCCTGAGAATTCCCTTAGCAATAGGAGTTTCCAACTCCCGCTGAATAGCTCGCTTCAGGGGTCGTGCTCCGAACACTGGGTCATACCCTAATTCTGCCAAAAAGTCAATAGCTGCATCAGAAAGTTTTAGGGACATCTTGCGCTCTGCTAACCGTTGCTCTAAGCGCAGGGTTTGCAGCTGGACAATATTGCGCAACTGATGTTTTTGCAAGGTATGGAAAATAATCACCTCATCAATCCGATTGAGGAATTCAGGACGGAAACTAGAGCGCATGGCTTCCATGACCCGACTCCGCATTTCCTCATACTTGGAGTCATCCCCAGCTACATCCAGAATATACTGGGAGCCAATATTGCTGGTCATGATAATAACGCTATTCTTGAAATCTACGGTATGCCCTTGAGCATCAGTAACTCGACCATCATCAAGGATTTGCAGCATGACATTAAAGACATCCGGGTGTGCTTTTTCGATTTCGTCAAATAGAATTACGGCATACGGGCGTCTACGAATGGCTTCGGTTAACTGACCTCCTTCTTCGTAACCCACATAGCCTGGAGGAGCACCAATCAGTCGGGAAACGGTATGCTTTTCCATATACTCGGACATATCGATTCGCACCATAGCCTCTTCGGTGTCAAACAGATAGGCTGCTAAGGCTTTTGCCAATTCTGTCTTACCCACACCGGTAGGACCGAGGAAAATAAAGCTAGCGGTGGGACGATTGGGGTCAGCTAATCCAGCACGCGATCGCTGAATAGCATCGGCAACAGCAGTAACGGCTTCCTCTTGGCCAATCACCCGCTTGTGTAGTTCTTCTTCCAGGTGCAGTAGCTTCTCTTTCTGAGACTCTACCAGCTTACTAATCGGAATTCCAGTCCACTTAGAGATAATTTCCGCAATGTCAGCTTCTGTAACTTCTTCCCGCAGCAGGGATTGACTACTGGTTTGGTTCTCGGCTAGCTGTTGCTCAACAGTTTCCAGGGATTTTTGCAACTCGGCTAACTTGCCGTATTTTAGCTTAGCGGCTCGGTTGAGGTCATAATCCCGTTCTGCCTGTTGAATTTCTACATTAACTCGATCAATCTCTTCCTTAATCCCCTGAATCCGGTCAATCACATCTTTTTCTGATTGCCACTGGGCATTCAACGTACGCTGTTCTTCTTTTAGATCAGCCAGTTCTTTTTCCAGTCTTTCCAGTCTTTCGATGGAGGCGAGATCAGTTTCTTTTTGTAAAGACAACCGTTCCATTTCCAGCTGGATAATTTTGCGGTCAATTTCATCGAGTTCTTCTGGCTTGGAAGTAATTTCCATTTTTAGCCGTGCTGCCGCTTCATCCATTAAGTCAATGGCTTTGTCTGGTAAAAAGCGATCGCTAATATACCGAGTAGACAAAGTAGCTGCTGCCACTAAAGCACTATCGGCAATTTTAACCCCGTGGTGAACTTCATACCTTTCTTTGAGACCTCGTAGAATCGAGATAGTATCAGCTACACTAGGCTGGTCAACATAGACCTGCTGGAAGCGTCTTTCTAGTGCTGCATCTTTTTCAATGTACTTGCGGTACTCATCGAGAGTAGTAGCACCAATACAGCGCAATTCACCCCGAGATAACATTGGCTTGAGCAAATTTCCCGCATCCATTGCTCCTTGAGAAGCACCAGCACCGACGACGGTATGGATTTCATCAATGAACAGGATAATTTTGCCTTGGGAATCCGTAACTTCTTTTAGTACCGCTTTCAGGCGTTCTTCAAATTCTCCCCGAAACTTAGCCCCAGCAATCAATGCGCCCATATCCAGAGCAATTAATTGTCGGTCTTTGAGGGATTGAGGCACATCACCCGCTATAATCCGTTGTGCCAAGCCTTCAGCAATAGCAGTTTTCCCAACACCAGGTTCCCCCATCAGCACTGGGTTATTTTTAGTACGGCGCGAGAGAATTTGAATTGTGCGCCGAATTTCATCATCTCTGCCAATAACTGGGTCAAGCTTTCCCTCCCGCGCCGCCTCTGTCAGATCACGTCCATATTTTTCCAGTGCAAGATATTTGCCCTCTGGATTTTGGTCGGTCACTTTCTGATTCCCTCGAATGTCAGCAATGGTAAGTTTAAGCCTATTTTCATCTAGTTTAAACTCCTGGAATAATGACTTACCAAAGCGGTCATCTTTCAGATAAGCCAGGATCAGATGCTCAATGGAGATATAATCGTCTTGGTATTCTTTACGATAGGACTCTGCTCGGTCTAGCAAGCTATTCATGCTGCGTCCTAGGTAAACGGAGTCGCTATTACCAGAAACCTTAGGTTGTTTTTTGATAAAGGATTCCGTTGCTTCCCTTACCCCTGGCACAGAGACTTCCGCTTTGTTCAGAATACTGGTAGCGAGTCGATCTTGATCCAGCATCGCCTTCATCAAGTGTTCGGTTTCGATTTGTTGTTGCCGTGCGGCTTTAGCAACATCTTGGGTTTGTGCGATCGCTTCCCAGGCTTTTTCGGTAAACTGGTTAGGGTTACTTGGTTGCATCTCTAATCACTCATTCCTCTAACTGTTCACAATTCTAAAAAAACCAGTGCGATCGCATAGATCGGTCTTCACGTCTTCTTTTTGGGATATTGCCGTCCTCAAAGCCAGGTAATACCAATTATTAAAAGTAGGACGTAAGCTATCAGCTATCAGCCATTAGCTGATAGCTGATAGCTTAACTTCCGGTTCATAGCTTAACTTCCGGTTAATTGTCTTCCAGTTAATTCTTAAGTGGTTAATCTTAAGTGGTTAATTGCCAATTTTACATTTTCCATTTTCAATCCTTGACTTTTTCAGCAAGCTTGGGATTGTCTGAATTCTGTTCAATCCAACAAAGCCTCAGCATGATGGCGGATATGGTCTTCTATAAAGGTGGCAATAAAATAGTAACTGTGGTTATAGCCGACCTGGAGACGGAAAGTCAGGGGCTGATCTGCCTTTTCACAAGCCTTCTCAAACACCTCAGGGAGCAACTGTTGCTTCTCGTAAAAGGGGTCAGCAGTGCCTTGGTCAATCAGAATTGTATGGTTATAGTTGGCTACCAACACCAGTTCGCTGGCATCGTAAGCTCGCCATTGCTCTTGGTCTGTCCCGAGGTAATTGGTGAATGCCTTCTGACCCCAGGCGCTGCGCATGGGAGCAGCAATGGGAGCAAAAGCAGAGACAGATAGGTACTGCTTTGGGTTTCTTAATGCACAAATTAATGCGCCATGACCACCCATAGAATGACCAAATATACCTTGTTTCTCAACTTGCGCGGGGAAATGTTGGGCAATTACCTCCGGTAACTCGTGGACAACGTAGCTATACATTTGGTAGTGAGCTGACCAAGGTTCAAGGGTGGCATCTACATAAAAACCGGCACCAGAACCCAAATCCCACTCATCGTCCTCACCTGGAATTCCTGTATTCCGAGGGCTGGTATCTGGAGCAACCAACATCAATCCATGCTTGGCAGCAAATCGCTGAGCAGCTGATTTTACCATAAAGTTCTCTTCTGTACAAGTCAGACCTGACAGGTAATATAGAACTGGAACGGATTGGACTTTCGCCTGAGGGGGTTGGTATACGGAAAACCCCATCTGTGTCTTACAATTCTGAGAGTGATGAGTGTAAAAACCTACTGTACCGCCAAAGCAACGGTTTTCTGAGACGAGGCGAAGGTCTGTGGACATGGGGCTGGTTCAAATGGACGTACCATGAAGGCGAATGTAGCTGTCCAGCATTTTAGCGTTTCTTCAGGTATGTTTGCCGAAGCTGCTCTTAACTTTATTAAACTATCGTCTAAATTAACAATTTTCAACTAACTTGCCTGATGGAATTAATTCTTTACAGTAAACCCGGTTGCCATCTTTGTGAGGGATTACTTGAAAAGCTAGAGATGATTGAAGGCTTAAACTTTAAGCTAGAGGTTCGAGACATTACGAGTCGAGAGGATTGGTTCCAATCCTATCAGTATGAGGTGCCAGTACTATGTATCAACCACTGTAGTCAGGAAAAGCTCCTGCCTCGCCCCTCTCCTCGTGCTAGCGTTGAACAATTGCAGCGAATGTTACGGAAATATTTCACTTTTTGTGAGTCAAAATAGGCGATACATCAGGTTGACGGTTTGACGGTTGACGGTTTGATGGTTGACAGTTGACTGGTGGCTGTGATGATTCGGTAGATCTTATAGTGTCGTTTGGTGCGATAAATATGAAGCTAAGGGAATTATTAGCCAAAATTGCCAATAGTGTGAAAATGCCTAGCTCCGAGGGTCTTGATTTGGTCGTTACAGGCATCTGTACCAATTCCCACGCCTGCCAACCGGGGGATTTATTCATCGGGATGCCAGGCACTAGGGTAGATGGTGGAGAGTTCTGGGAAAGTGCGATCGCATCTGGGGCAGTGGCAGCGATAATTTCTCCCCAAGCGGCTGCCAAACACCCCCCCAAGGAACTTTCACCAGAAACAGGAGTTTGTGTAATTGCCGCCGATGACATGACCACCGTGTCTGCTCAAACTGCAGCAGCCTTCTACGACTACCCAGCACAGCAGCTAAGACTGATTGGAGTCACTGGTACCAATGGCAAAACTACCACTACCCATCTGATTGAATTTCTGCTCGCTCGTAGCTCTAGTCCTATCCCCACAGCACTTTTGGGTACCCTCTATGCCCGTTGGCCAGGTTTTGAGCAAACAGCAAGCTACACTACACCATTTGCTGTTGAATTGCAACAACAGCTCCAGTTAGCGGTCAAAGCAGGTGCGCAAATGGCAGTGATGGAAGTTAGTTCACACGCCTTAGCCCAAGGTCGAATCCAGGGCTGTCCGTTTGAGGTGGCGGTGTTTACCAATCTCACCCAAGACCATTTGGACTACCACCAGAACATGGATGATTACTTCAGCGCTAAAGCTAAGCTGTTTAGTGCTGACTATCTCAAAGGTAGGGCAATTATTAATGCTGATGACTCCTATGGAGAGCGGTTAATCCAACAGTTACCAACTGAGCAAGTCTGGAGCTATAGTATCCAAAACCCATCCGCTGATTTCTGGACGAAGGACTTAAGCTATGAGCCAACAGGGGTTAGAGGAATTATGCATACTCCAGTAGGAGAGGTTAGCTTTAATTCGCCCCTAGTGGGTCAATACAATCTGTCTAACTTGCTCGCAGCAGTAGGAACAGTTTTAGAGCTGGGTTTGGATTTAGAATCAGTAGCAGCAGCCTTGGCTCAATTTCCAGGAGTGCCAGGGCGGATGGAACGGGTGCAAATTCAAGCGGAACAGGATATTAGTGTAATTGTCGATTATGCCCACACCCCAGATAGTTTAGAAAACTTACTCAGGGCATCACGACCCTTTATTGAAGGCAAGATGATTTGTGTATTTGGCTGTGGTGGTGATCGCGATCGCACCAAGCGTCCTAAGATGGGGAAAATAGCGGCTCAGTTAGCTGATGTTGCTGTAGTAACCTCGGATAACCCTCGCACCGAAGACCCAGAAAGCATCTTAGATGATGTTTTAGAGGGGATTCCTAAATCAGTGGAACCAATGGTAATTTGCGATCGCGCTACCGCCATTCGGACTGCCATCTTGCAAGCCAAACCAGGGGACGGAGTCTTAATTGCTGGTAAGGGTCACGAAGATTATCAAATTCTGGGTACTGAAAAAATCCACTTCGATGACCGAGAGCAAGCCCGAGATGCTTTGATGAGTAGGCTACAGGTTATAGGTTAGCAAATTGACAGCTATTTCAGCGGGCAGGTTGTAGATTATCACATGGAAGGTCAACGTTTAAGCTTTAACCAAACCACCTTTAAGGAAACCACCTCTAACCATAAATGAACCTGCCACCTAATCGAGAATTGTCTCTCTACCAGCTGGTTTTAGAAACTCTTGCCTCTCCCGAGTCTCTAACAATCACTCCTGTCACCCTGAAATCCCTAGTCAGAGCAACCTTTGACCTGCTAATTGAGCAAAACATCTCAGCCACAATTTGGGTCAAGCCACAGGGTGAGGGCTGGCACAGAGAAATACAACGGTATCAACAACAAGTTGATGTACCAAAAAAAATTTATCTGTGCCACTGTTTAGGAGATAACTCGGAAGAGGTAGTTAACCTGAACAGAGATTCTCAACTGTTTTCCCTACCATTGGAGACTGAAACTCAAATAAAACAAGAGTATTTCTTACTTATTCTCTGTAAGAACTATAGTAGTTTAATTGTGGCTTGCCAGCCTGAGCTATCGGAATCAGAAAATTTAGCTGATAGTGAACTCAGTCAAACATTATTAGCTGTTTTTACCCTTGAGCAATCAGTAATTCGGCAGTTCTTAGAGGGGTTAAGCAAAGTTATTGGAACCACTACAGCAAAGCAACGCAGCCATTGGGAAACCCTTTTACCTGCCCCTCAAAGCTATAATCATACACTACTAACCCAGTTGTTGGTTAAACAAGTACAACGTACAGAAGAAATTGTTCAGGATACCCTGGCAACACAGCCAATCGGGGAGACTAACCCATCTCCCCCATCCCTGCCAGGGGTTACTGATCCGGTTGTGGTAGGGAAGAATTCCTTATCAAGGGTCGAGCCTTATATGAGTAATGAGATACTTCAGCGAGTGGCTCAGGAATTACGAACACCGATAACGAACATGAAAACTGCCCTGAAGCTGCTGGATGCCTCACACATGAAGCTCGCCCAACGCCAACGCTATATTGGGCTTCTTTATAAAGAATGCGATCGCTTAAATTCCTTAGTGGCTGGATTACTAGAACTGGTTCAGCTAGAGGGTGACCCCCAAACTGATCAAACTTGGCCGTTGCAGCTAGCAGAGATTGTTCCTGGTATTGTCAGCACCTATCAACCCCTTGCCCAAGAAAAAGGCATCCAGCTCGGCTACACCATTCCTGCCAATCTCCCCTCAGTCTTGTTTTCAGAGGTTGGCTTGAGGCATATCGTGATTAATCTATTGCACAACAGTTTAAAGTTTACTCCCGCTGGCGGTAAGGTTAGAGTACAGGCAACTCGTAAGGGCAAGTATGTTCAGCTAATATTTAGTGATACAGGTATTGGCATTGCTGAAAGTGACATACCTAAGATTTTTGACAGTTTTTATCGGGGTAGGTCAACACCTAGGGAAGACCTTGGTGCAGGGATAGGTTTAACCATTGTGCAACAGTTATTACAACGGGGCGGTGGTAAGATTTCAGTAGTTAGTCGATTTGGGCAAGGCTCCCAATTTAAAGTCTTGCTACCAATTGCCTCTCAAACGTAAAAATCTGAAACCTAAAAAATCGTTGAGGTAATGGTCAACCAATCCCAGGGAGGGGTGTCTTAGCCAGGTCAGCTAACGGTAAAAATACTGTCATCACCTCACCCTGTTGGGGTCGTTGCTTAACAATTAGTTTACCGCCCAACGCCTGGAATAGATTTTTGGTCACATTCAAATTCAAACTGATACTACCGGTTTCTGGCTGGAAAGTCAGCAGCTGACCAAGGGACTTCAATGTCGGGCAATGGTTGTCAGCAATTGTTTCCCGATTAATCTGAGACTGGAATTGTAACTTCAGCTGGTTTCCAGCAGGTGTAACCTGTAACTGGATATGACCCCCTGTTGGAATAGACCGGGTGAAATTTTCCATCAAGCCAGTTAGTACCTGATCTAACAAGGCGGGATGGCTGACCACTGTTGGCAACTGTTGCGGTAAGACTACATCTAGGGTTAAATTACGCCGCTGTGCTTGTTTTTGCCAGCGGGGGATGCTGTTGTGAAAAACCCGAGCCAGAGATATACAGGTCAGGCTAACAGGGGTTTGCTTGGCTGCTGTGGTTTCTAATTCTACTGCCCGGAAAATCAACTCCATGCGGTTGATTTGTTCGCTACACTCATGGTCAATAATTTCTATACGCCGCATGACTTCTGGAGGCAAGTCACGACGTCTAAGCAGTAGTTTAGTCAGGGTGTGAATTGTAGTTAGGGGTGTCCGAATTTCATGGGTCAGAGCTCGGAGCAACTCAAGGTCAGGTGTAGCTTCAGAATTTTCTTTTGGGTGAACAGCAGAGATTCTAGGAAAGCCTCGCGCTTCATTTTTCACCAATCGTTGCCAGTTAGGCTCGCTTCCTTTCTGTTTCTTGGCAAAGGGTGTACTAGAAGACCCATTTTGTGAGTGACTACCAGTTTTGACCGTATCCCTCTGATGCTGAGGTTGTCTTGGCTGAACCATTGTTGACTCGGATATTGTAACCGGTATAGTATGGCTCAGTGCTACTGAAGGCAGTTCTGGTAAATTCTTCAGAAGCCCACGAGCAAAGTTCATTACAATGCGGTAATCGGGGGGCTTTGGCACAAATTTTTCGATTAAAGCTTCCAACTGCCTCAGATGATGAGAACTGCTCAGTAATAGTCTACGGTGCAGTGATGTCCAAACACGTTGGATATCTTCTGGGTCAAAGGAGAATTGAAAGCCTGGAATGCCAAAGTGGTCTTCCCCAGAGACCATGACTAAGCTAAAGTCTTTGGTAAAAACTAAACAAAACTGCTCGTTAGCTAAGGGGTCTCCTGGAAACAGGGGTAACCTGTAGGTCGTATTTTCTACCAATGGAGTAGTCTCAGGTTGAGCCGGAGGTAGCTGGAAGGGCATAAAAGCCCAAGCATTCAAAGCGTTGTTCGTAAAAATCCCAGTCTCGAAACTTGCCAGTAGCTCTGGATCACTTAAGACTGGAGCAGGACCAGCTAGAATTAATCCTTGCTTCGACGAGTGTTCGGGATTATGGCTTGTTGATCGGTTGCCTGAAACCCCTGGCAACAGCAACTGTTCCAAGGTAGCGATCGCACTTTGCCATTCCCGTTGAGCTTTAGCTGCTGCTGCCCGATGCTTGGGGCTAACACCTTCTCTTGTCCTGTGACTACTAGCACCTACTGAACAAGTGTCAATCACAGTGGCTTGCTCTACTGAAACAGCAACCTTGTCATCGCTTTCAATTAATTCCTGTTGGGATAAAATTTGACTTATACTTGGTAATAACCACCTTGGCACCACAATCCACCCCCGATGCACAGCTAGTGCAGTAATTCAAACTATCAACTCCTTTGATAAAGATGGTAATGTGATTGCTGATAGTTTAAGGATCGTAGAACCGAACTTCTACGTAGCAATTCCCGTTAACCTAGGCATTGGCAAGAAGGAGCTTAAACAGGAATTAACAGTTTTAATCAAGAATATCAAATTTTTCTGGCAAACAAGATAGACTACCTTCCTGCCTCTGTTTTGGTAAGCTAATAGCTAGCGGCTAACAGCTAGCAGCTAAAAGTTGGGGCAATTAATCAAAATATGGCAAAGATCGAGACCAGAACCGAACCCATGGTGATCAACATGGGTCCCCACCATCCCTCCATGCACGGCGTTCTCCGCTTAATTGTCACCCTGGATGGGGAGGATGTGATAGATTGTGAGCCGGTAATTGGCTACCTGCATCGAGGCATGGAGAAAATTGCCGAGAATCGCACTAACATCATGTATGTCCCGTACGTAAGCCGATGGGACTATGCAGCAGGGATGTTCAACGAGGCAATTACAGTCAATGCCCCAGAGAAATTAGCAGATATTCCGGTACCCAAACGTGCCAGCTACATCCGTGTGATCATGCTGGAGTTGAATCGGATTGCCAATCACCTGCTGTGGCTTGGACCATTCCTAGCAGATGTAGGTGCCCAAACCCCATTCTTCTATATCTTCCGGGAAAGGGAGATGATTTATGACCTATGGGAAGCTGCCACTGGACAACGGTTAATTAACAACAACTACTTCCGTATTGGTGGAGTTGCGGTTGACCTACCCTATGGATGGATAGATAAGTGCGAAGACTTCTGTGACTACTTTGACCCTAAAGTTGATGAGTACGAACGGTTAATCACCAACAACCCTATCTTCCGCCGCCGAGTTGAAGGTATCGGTACCATTAGTAGGGAAGAAGCGATTAACTGGGGACTTTCTGGCCCGATGCTACGAGGTTCTGGAGTCAAGTGGGACTTACGCAAAGTTGACCACTACGAATGCTACGACGACTTCGATTGGGAAGTACACTGGGAAACCGGGGGTGATTGCTTTGCCCGGTATGTGGTGCGGATTAGGGAAATGCGGGAGTCCGTTAAGATTATCCGTCAAGCCTTAAAAGGACTTCCCGGTGGTCCTTACGAAAACCTAGAAGCCAAGCGGATGGCAGAGGGTCGCAAATCCCAGTGGAACGACTTCGATTATCAGTTCATGGGCAAGAAAATTGCCCCTACTTTCAAGATTCCCAAGGGTGAACACTATGTCCGTCTTGAGTCTGGTAAAGGAGAACTAGGAATTTTCATTATTGGTGATGATAATGTCTTTCCTTGGCGTTGGAAGATTCGTCCACCCGATTTCAATAACTTACAGATTCTGCCCCATATCCTCACAGGAGTCAAAGTTGCCGATATTATGGCGATTCTCGGTAGTATTGACATTATTATGGGGTCAGTAGACCGTTAAAGTGGGTTAATGGTTCTAGGTAATAGGCTCAATGGCTCTAGGTTTTAAACTAACGGGGTTCTGGCAACGTTAGTTAGCTCCGCCTCAAGCACGGAAGCTCTCAACTAGCCGTCTTTTAGTATTAGCCGTCAGCTATCAGCCGTGAGCTTTTGGCTCACGCTACGCGAACAGCTATCAGCCGTCAGCCTTTAGTTTTGGTATTTGGTTGATAGCTGATAGCTTACCATTAGCCTCATATCTAGAAGTTAGGCAGCTAAGATTATCGGCTATTCCTCCTATTCTTTGCTAGACTAGGAGGAATTTTTGATTTGTTGTAAAACTGTGATGTTAAGACAGCATTTAGGGAATTCTAGGAATGTAGCTTCAAAGACTGAAGAGTAAATTTGCTGTCTATGAGTGAAAATCCCCCACCTATTAAAGTATTACGTCAGCGCCATGTAGGCTGGGATAAGCCTACCGAGGAAAATCTCAAAACTATTAAAACTATTGAGTTGTTATGGCGGAATTTGTTCGAGGCAATTTTTGATCCCATTGAAGATAACTGGTTAGAGCATTGGCAAAAGCTATACACAACCATTCTAGAGGTTTGTTCTGATAACGAAGAGCGCCGCATTACTCTAGTCTACCTGGGCAATGTTAAGGATTTGACCAAAGAAGCTAGAGAATGGAAAATGCTGGTGACTTACCTTGAGAATACTAAAGACTGGGCTAGAAAATCGATTATTAGAGGCTCGTGAACTGTTAAATAAAATAGTCAAAATGGTGAGGTTTCCCGTAAGCCACAGGCTCCGTCAAAATTATCTTTGATAAAGTAAAACCTGTAAAGTTAATCACAGCAAGACCGCTATCCCTTCTAAAAACGCTTTCGGGAATACTTTTGTGATCATACTGAGCGCTACATTATGCGCTACCAGTAGCCAAGCTTGAGCTTAGTTATTGCTGCGTTCGCGTAGCGGCTCTTTCAGAGCATCGCAATCCTAATTAATTTGTGAACAAAAACCGGTTGAAGTAACCAAAGAAGCTGGTGATGCTTGCTTTAAGAAGTATCCTTACCTAAAGGAATCTGGTGAAGCTGGGGATTCTCAAGTCAAGATTGACAAGTGCTACCGCGATCTTGGTCACTACCTACGCTTGATCAACTACTGCTTAGTTGTTGGCGGTACTGGTCCTCTAGATGAGTGGGGTATTGCTGGTCAGCGTGAAGTTTACCGTTCTTTGAACCTACCTACCGGTCCGTATGTAGCAGCTCTTGAGTTCACTCGCGATCGCGGTTGTGCTCCTCGTGACATGTCTGCTCAAGCTTTGGTTGAGTACAAAACTTACCTTGACTATGTAATCAACTCCTTGTCCTAAGGAGATCACGGTGAAAATCCGTCGCTGATTGACTAATATTTCGATCAGCACCTGGGGACTCTTAGTAC
>NZ_JAAHHX010000140.1:0-5995 GCF_010672065.1 Moorena sp. SIO4A1
GCTGCAGGCCAATGGGATGTTGATCTTGACTCCATACCGATACCTCGGCCCAGGGGTGTTCTTTTTGCACTTTCTCCACTTCACAGCCCAGTTTTTTTTTCCACTGCTGTTGTTGTTGAGATATGAACAGGACTTACGCACAGACTCCATGGGTAGGGTTTGCAAGGTTTGGACAACCCTACAGGTAGCGTTAAATTGAGGTATTTGCGTAAGTCCTAATGAATTGGTGATTGTTGGTCGAGGTACTTTCAGCCCTTTAATCCATTTGCTTGAGAATCCGCCATCCAAGTTGAAGTCAGACAATTCGAACCAATAATTCACAGAGATAGTCTGCAACTTTGCGACCGTTCCACAGCCCACCATCCGGGGCTGGACCTGACAAAATTTGATCTAATTGCCCTTGTTGCTGATCCCTTAAAAGAGGTGGAGCAAAACAGGTTTCTACGCCTACCATCTCCCAAGGTCAAAGGTCCAATCCGGTTGTAGCCCCACACCAGTTCATAAATCCAACTTCGTTTATATCCAGTCACTTTGCGCGACTTCTTCACTGGTTCTGCCAAGGGCTAGCAACCAGATGATTTGATAGTGGGAGCGTTCAATCGGATCTTTCCCTTGACGATAGCGCTGTTAATGTTCTTCTATACTCAGATGGGGTTCTATGCTGATTCGCTTGGGCATCAGTTTGGACCATTGTCTTGCATCTCTCATATATTACGGTTCTGAGGGGGTGACATGAGCCCTGAAAAGCTTACTATATAAGGCTTTGATGCCAATTCTCATAAGAATTGATAAACTCCCAAATTGACCCTCCTGTGATTTTCTGAAAGCTCAAACCCTTATAACTACGTCCAAGGAAGCGCCCAAAACACCATGTATCTTTTTGTAACAGATCGGCTGAAAATATTACCCAGTAAGGGTTTTAGCTTGCATGTCACCCCCCAGATTACGGTTATTTAATGCAACTTGATATTACCAGGAGTTTTAGCCTTAAAAAGGCACTCTATTTTACTGCCGGATTAACATCTTTAATCTGATCCCCTTTCTGACGATTTAAAAATAGAAAACGATAGACGAGTAATAAACTGGATATCAATGGGCCTAGAACCAATCCCCACCACAAGCCCATACCACCATAACCTAAAGGCATTGCTAGTAAATAGCCCACTCCGAGTCCAGATCCCCAGAATGAAAGTAAATTGATGAGCATAGGGATTTTGGTATCCTGTATGCCTAATAAGGCTCCAGTCATATTCATTTGAAGTCCATAGGCGAATTGGTAAAAACCTGCAATGTAGAGAAAGGAGATTGCTGTAGCTTTTGTATTAAAATAGTTTGGATCATCGGGATTTATAAAGATAGACACAACCTGCTTGGGAAATTCCCAAACTATAATTATCACTAACAATGAAAAGAAAGCACCAATAGCAAGATTAATAAATGCCGACACTCTAATTCCCATCGCATCTTTAGCTCCATAGGCATACCCCACTCTAGCAACAGTAGTACAGGCAATAGCAGATGGAATTGCCATAAAAACTTCTACAGTTTGAATTGTAATCTGGTGTGCTGCTAGAGTAGCTGTACCAAAAGATCCCATCAGCAACGTGGTTATGTTTAAAAGTGCTATCTCAGTACCATAGTGAATCCCCATCGGATAGCCAATACGAAAAAGTTTGATTATAAGTCTTGGATCGAGCTGATAAAAATTACCAAAAAAACTATATTTGTCAAACTTTGGATGAAACATAAATAAAACGATAGCTATTAAGAACGTAAGCCAATAAATAAAACTACTCGCCCAGCCAATACCCGATAGTCCTAAATCTGGAAATCCAAATTTTCCAAACATCAATATATAGTTAACAGGAATATTTAAGCCCAGGCCAATCACCGCAATGACAGCTATCGATTGAGGATAATTAACAGCGGAGGCAATATCCTTAGCAATTAGTAATCCAATAGCAGCTGGGAGTCCCCATATAACTGCATTTGCATAACTTTTGACGAGGAAAAAGTCGCCTTTGTCTTGTCCGATTAAACCTGAGAAAGAACCACCACACCACAAGAGCAAAACCATGGGTAAGGATATAATTATAAGTAACCATAACCCCTGAAATAAAATATAACTAACCTGTTCAGGCTCATCAGTGCCAACTGCTTCAGCTGCCATTGCCCCTACCCCTGATACAATTCCGTATCCAACATAAACAGCGGTGGCAAAAGCAACCGTTCCCAAAGCACCTGATGCTATTGATTGAGTTCCTAATAACCCCATCATCACAACATCTATAGCTTGAACAGCTACATCACAAATCTGTGTGCTTATAAGGGGAATGAGTAATTGAGAACTAGAAATTGTTTCAGATATAGCCTTTGATACCAAGCTATATGAGCCTAACTTAGGACTATGTGTACAGTTTGTCTCAGTCGTTTTGTTCTGCATTAGACGTTAGAGGTAATTTATAAAGTAAATCTTAAGAGCTGAAATCCGTTGACAGATATGGATTTCAGGTAAGCAGGAGTAAACCTGAGGGGGCGACGAAATAAGCTGAGGGGGCGACGAAATAAGTTAAAACGCAGACTATATAAGCAACCTAGCCCTTAGGCCTCGTTGATAATACTTTCGTTTATTAGGATTTAATTTCATTAATTCGGTGACTAATTCTAAACAAACATCCTTTAAATTCACCCAAGTTTGGCCATATAAACCAATGTAAAAACTGCTATGTCTCCGCTCCCTACGACCATATTCTTTGACACGAGCTACATAGTTTTGTATTCCTTGACGTGTCTTGATGCAGTCGCTCATGGGGGAAACCCCCAAGACCGCGCTGCATCGCTTTAATATGCTGACCTTGAATCGTTGAGGAACTGTAAGCTATTGCAATTAATAAAATTATAGAAATAAGCCGTTTACCCTCAACTTTAGTCTCCTCTATATTATAACCACCTGTATTAAAATATCTAAACATTTATTCAATATCAAATCTTTTTTTATAAGCTGAAATAGCTGACTCTAAGCTTTCCAAATTTGTAAGAATAAACCATCCTTCTTTGGCCTTTGGCCACGCTACGCGAACGAAGCTACTTTCTTGACTTTACGTTGCCACTTACCAGCCACATTAAAAATTATAAAACCACGGGTCTTGGATGAAACCTTGAACAGGGTAGCCTTTATAGTCGGCAGTCTGTGAGTCATAGGTTTAAGTCTTGGTAATAAGGCTACCCTGTTCTACGGTAACTTCAAGGTCACTTTAACTCCTTGGATAAAAAAAGATAATCCTGGTGTTAAGCCTAAATTATTTAATTGAATAAAAATATTATTTTTGACTTCGATAAATTCGTTCTTCTTAAGACGTAAGCAGAAATAGACACCCAAGGACTGGAGGTGCTGTGCCAGCTTGACCGAGCCAAATTATCTATCCCCTAATAGACAAACTTTATAGTTTTTTAAAAGTGGCATCACTGAGGATAGGGCAGTTTTTTGTTCATGAATATTGCTACACCCTAATTTGGGAAGTAATTCAAAATATATAGGAAAAGCTCTTTTATCCCAAACTATACTGATCATGAGGAAATTTATTCGACTCCAATTTGTGCGGTATATCGCTACATAAATTAATTGCTCAGTTGTGAAGTATGTTGATAACCAGGTTTTGATAATTGGAAACCAAATTTTTTCAATCGTCAGATTAGGCAATGATAAAAATCGTTGTATTCTTGTCTTGATGCAGTCGCTCATGGGGGTTCCCCCCATGAGCGACTGCATCGCTTTTCTACGACTTTCAAATTTTAGGGGAATTGATAGAGCATTTGCTAATTTTTCTAAATTTACTTTTTTAATTGTCTGTAGGAGACTAAGCAGAATTAGACTAAATAAGTATTCTGACTTACTAAGTTGACTTTTTAAGTGGTTTTGGTAGAATGCAAGTAACATTGTCAATAGGTAGGTATTGTTGAACAAAAGAGACCTATCTTTTTTTTACCACAAAATGGTGAACGCTTTACATTTAAAGCTTTTCAGGCTATTTCGTCACCCCTTCAGGGAGTAAACATAAGCCTAAATCCTGAAAGCATTGCACCGCAATGGTTATAGCTCTGTTCACAAATCAGCTCTAAGGATTCGAGCCTAATGTTTTTACCAAACTGAGATACACCGAGGCCAATTATCACCTATTCGGTTGAGTTAAACAAGTTAGGTTCGTAAACTTAATCCTTGAAGTGTAGTCATAGCTTGAGTTTGGATTGTTTGTTAAAAATTTTTACACCTTTTTTTTTTTACTTCAACTTAACTTGAACTATCCACTACACATTAACCTTTAAACTTCAATATTTGACATTCAAGATTCCCTGAATTACAAATAATTGGTAAACACTGATTAGAGTTTTTGAACTTTCCCAAAATGCCTATATAGTTGATTATATATTACTTATGGCCTCTGGCCTCTTGCGTTGCTTTAAGAGCTGATTTATAAAGTCAACCAAAAGCATTGCCAGTCGCTTAACCATAAGGTGAATTAGAGAGCCATAAATCATGGCTTCACTCACATCTGAATACACCTCATAATCCAGGCTTTTGCGTCGAAATCTATTCAACCATCCATGCATTGCGCTCAACAATCCATCGTTTAGGTAACCGCTCAAAAGTTTTGGAAGTTCTCTTGATTACTTCCACCCTCACGCGATCGCCACAAACTTCCTTAACTGCACGGGCAAAATTATTACCAGAATAACCCTGATATACCCAAAGCACATCTAATTTCGACAGTTTATCCCTGGCTTCATTAAGTACTACGACTGCTCCTAATCGTTCTGAGGCATTCGCTTCAGTTACCAAAACACCAATTAATAATCCAAGGGAATCTACTACAATGTGACGCTTACGCCCCTTAACTTTCTTGCCACCGTCGAAACCGTAGACAGAGCCCTTTTTTCTGTTGTTTTCACTGACATTGAATCAGCAATGGCAACAGTTGAGTCTTCATCCGGGTCTAATTCTGTTCTTAATTTTTGGCGTATTTTATCGTGTATCTGTTGCCAAAAACCGCCTTTTTGCCATTTTTTGAAGTATCTGTATACCGTGCTATAAGGTGGTAGATCATGAGGCATCATTTCCCACTGACATCCAGTCCGTTGCACATAGAATATGGCGTTGAAAATTTCTCGGAAATCCACCTCTATAGGATGACCAAACCCCTTGGGTAATGGTACTAGAGGCTTGAGTATTTCCCATTCTGAGTCGCTCAGGTCACGTCGGGTTAGGTTGACGTTGAGGATTTGCGATCGGCGAAGCCGCGCCAAAGGCGATCGCAGGTAGACGGCTCATCAGTCACAACATAGCTTAACTATAACTAAGAAATAACGATTACACCATATTCACTTAATCCCCTACTTTCTTTAGATTCTCTTTATAAATCAGCTCTAACTGTAGATCAGGCTCGGTGGCATATGAGTGAGAAGTTGGAGGTGCCAGAGGGGATTCATCTTTTCCCCTTACCCCCTTACTCTCCTGAATTACAACCGGCAGAGCGATTATGGCCTGTGGTGAATCAAGCCTTGGGAAATATAGTATTTGACTCAATAGAACCCCTTGAAGACCTTGTTGAGCAACGCTGGCGCTATTTGCTCAATTCCCTGAGAGTTGATCCGCTGCATCAGCTTCTATCATTGGTGGCCTGAGGTAATGGAAGAAGCTGCTTAACTATGGTCAATTAATGTGACTTGATATAAGAGCTGATTTGTAAACTCAGGTAAAGTACTTGCCCTACAAGGGTTTCAGGAATTGAGCTTAGGTCGGCGGATAATCAACTGAAAGCTATATACCGCAAGGGCTTGAGTACTCTTAAGGTTTACTTTATAAATCAGCTCTTAGAATTACCCGCTTTTTGGCTCCAATCCCAAAGTGTTCGGCAAAATCTTTGAGCACTGCACGGGCACAGGTTCGTCCGCACCCGTGGCAATATCCACCAATAGGTCTGTCCGGTTTGAGGTTCGA
>NZ_JAAHHX010000141.1:0-5990 GCF_010672065.1 Moorena sp. SIO4A1
TTAAAATATGTATCAAAATACACAATCATTTCCGGGGTAATTCTGCCCATTTCCCGCTTCTGACGACTCCCGACTCCCGACTCCCGACTCCCGACTCCCGACCCAAATGTAAAAAACCTACCCCTGTGAGCCCCTCTCCCCACAGTCTTCTTCCTATTCCCTGTTCAAGCCTTATGCTTTTAAGCCATCTTGCGCTACACTAGCCACCTGCTCAACACTGTCATTAGCTAATGTTTCTAGGACTGCCTTAGCCTCTTCTCCTCCCAGATTAACCAGTGCCTGTACTAACCGGTAACGAATTTGCCAGTCGGAATTAGTGGCAAAGGGAATCAGCAGAGGCACAGCCCGGGGGTCTCCCAATTCTCCTAAGGAACTAATGGCGGCTGTTTGGATTAAACTGGTATCGGATTTGAGAGCGTCTTCTAAAATTTGAAATGAACGGGGTTCACCTAGTTCCCCTAAGGCAGCAATAATACTAAATTTAACGATCCACTCAGTGGTTTGGTGATAGATTTGCTCTAAATCATCATAGGCTTCGGTGAGCTTCAAGGCACTCAAGGAATCCGCTGCTGCTGCCTGAACATCTGGTTCTGGATCATTCAAAAGGCGATCGCGTAATAGGGTCAAAGATACGGTTAAATCCTGATCACCCAAGGTATCGAGCTGGCTGACTGCCCCATATCGAATCCGAACATTGTTATCTTTAACCAAGGGTTGAATTAGCTCAAACCCCACCGATGGTTCCAGCTGGCGTAGTTGGTTTAATCCTCTAATGCGGTGGCCAAAATCCGATGAATTCAGCAGCTCTTGGACAGATTCACGAGTAACGCTCATGGGTATTTGATCTATATGTAGCCAAAACTCAACTTACCATGTTACTTGTTCACCGTGAACACTGTTTGAGATAGAACAGTTTCCTTAATTCGCTAATTCAGCTGCCATGGCCCGGACAATATCCCCAGATGTCAGAATTCCAATCACTTGCTCTGCCTCATCTGTTACTGGTAAATGGTGGATTGATTTTTCCTGCATCAACTTAGCCGCTTTCCGTAAGGGTTTATCGGGTTTGATGCTCATGGGATGACCAGTCATTACGTCCCCAGCGGTTTGTCCGAGGGCTTTATGGAGTTCTTGGTCATAACGGGCAGGATTTTCTAAGTAAATCACGCTGTCGAGAAACATGATATAGACTGGCGGTTCTACTCCTGTCTCCTGCCACAGCAAGTCAGCTTCTGAAATCACTCCTACCAATTTGCCTGCTTCGTTAACCACTGGCAAGCCACTGATGCTTTGTTCAGCAATAATTTTGATGACTTCCTTGATCGGTGTTTGGGGCTGCACTACGATCGGCTCGCGGGTCATGACTTCAGCAACGGTTTTGGCCATAGTTGGGTTTTTAAGGGTTTTGAATGGTTTGCCAGGTGATAACTATATTCTCCCACTGCCTTAGTCTAGAAGGTGATAGAAGTCTGAAAACTTTATGGTTGATTAAGCTTTTACCGTAAGCTTTGACCGCAGCAAAGGCAGCGTGAGTAGTCTTCAGCTTAGATCCCACCCACCTAATACACAAACCCTTCTCAACCATAAAAACGATCAAGCCAACCCTCCAAGTCGGCCATACTAGAAAACGCGATCGCATCTATACTCAGAGATTCAATTTGTTCCAAAGATAGTGCTTCAATTTGCTCCTGTCTCTGAGGTGCCAGCTTAGAGAGTCCTTCCCACCTCAGAGCATAGTCTTCGGTTTTCCAGGCGAGTTGTGCCAGCAGGATAGACACCGCTGCTTCTCGTCGGGCTTCGAGTTTAGCTTCGTTAATAATTTCTTTGAGGTGACCCCCTTCTAAAGACTCAGGAAGCTCTTTGGCCACTACTGTTGCGTTTTCGATTATTGTATTACCGAGTCGAATATCGTGATAGGCTTCGTCTTCGTTTTCCGCTTCAAATTCAGTTTCGTAATGAACGATCATCCAATACCGTTTCACTTCTGTCATCGCAAATGCCTCCCATTGTCTCCATATTGATTCTGAATTTCTGCTAGATTACACGACTTGGCCACTTGAGGAGGTGACAACAATAATACAATAGAATTATAGATTCAAACACAAATTAAGTGACTCTCGATTAAGAAGGCAAATAATCATGAAAAAACTCCTGTTTCATCCGTTCACAATATTGACAGATATTTTTAAATTGAGATACGCGATCAATAATCATACTCTTGAAAGGAGGTAAAATCATGTTTCCAATATAACCATAAGCCGTTGCATCTAAAGTGGTCGCTTTATCCCCCATAAAAAATGGTTTATCTGCTAAATAATCAGACAGGGCTTGAAAATCAGCATTAATAATTTCACAAACTTCCTTCTCGGAGTGACGACCAATGCCCTGTTCATAAATCTGATTATAAATGGACTTTCGCACCTGTTGGAAAAACTGTTCCGATTCTGGTGTCGAGCTTCCAGCAAAGTAGAGATTCGTTAATGTTTGTTTTAAGACTTGCCAGTTTTATTCAATGTTATAACGAATATAAAGCTCTCCCCAATAAGTATTTTCTTTCAGCATCCGCCGAAAAGCTAAGGATATTGCTTTTTCGGTTGAGGTCAAATCGCCGTCAGGATCTATGCCCTCTTTTTCCTTAAGCATCTCGATAATTAGGGTGGAGTCTCCGATCAGTTTTCCTTCATAGTCTATAAAAGGAATTTTGCCTTTGGGAGCTTTAGCAAAGTCCTTAGGAATCTCGATATCGTAAGCAATATTAGCTATACGCAGCCAAGTTTATAATTTCATACAGGGTGGACTAATGCTCGGTAATCCCCAGAAAGGTGGTGCCTTATACAAAGTAATCATAAAAGTAAATTTGGTTCGATATTACCAATAACTATTATAGCAATTATACGACTTTTGAGGTACAAATTTCTGGTTTTTAGGGAGCAGGGAGCAGGGAGCAGGGAGCAGGGAGCAGGGAATAGGAACCCACCCCTAACCCCTCCCAGGAGGGGAAGAGGTGAAAAAGAATGTGTACCTCATAGCTACGAAAAACGCTATATATATAATGAATGGTAAAATGATAATAATTTATTAAATTAATCTAGTCATTATCGAATCAAAACCTCTAATATAGCCTACAGTAAATTTTGGTTTTTTTTGCAATTATTTTCTTTATATTACTCGGGTTGAGCAATTTTTATTATATAAAATAAAATAAAGCACTTTTTAACCTAATGAGATACACCTAATTTTTCTCTTTCCTCTTCTCTGCTCCCTGCTCCCTACTCCCTACTCCCTTTCCCATTTAATATTTCATTGTTCAACTAACTCACGAACTAGAGAAGCTAAACGCTTTCCACTATCCCTAATCGCAAGACTAGCTGCTTTTTGTTTCATATCTTCTAACCTAGTTGGTGACTTGAGTAAAGCCAGCACCTCCTGTTCTAACGTTTCGTGAGTCAACTGGTCTTGACGAAATACTAAAGCAGCACCAGAATCCTTAAAGCTAGCTGCATTGAAAGCTTGATGGTCTTCTGCTGCATAAGGGTAGGGAATCAGAATGGCTGGTGTTTCACTTATAGCTAGCTCCGTTAAGGTTCCGGCACCAGCACGGCTAATGGCTAAGTTTGCCCGTTGCAGTAATGGTGCCATCTGGTCATAAAAGGGCATAGACAGGTACTGAGGATGGCTAAGAGTGTTAGCCTCTGGGTCTTTTTCTCCAGTTAAATGAACAATCCAAGCACCAGCTTCAAACCAGACGGGAGCACATTGGCGCACTAGTTTATTCACTGCCACTGCTCCTTGGGAACCCCCAACCACCACAATCAAGGGTACCTCTGGTGGAATCGGGAGTTCCAGGGCCTGAGTCAGTTGAAAACTATCGCGCACTGGTGTACCAACGGTTACAGTTTTAATCCGGGGTAAGTACTTGGAAGCGGCTTCAAACCCTAGGGCTACGGTATTGCAAAAGGGACTTAGCCAGCGGGTTACTTTTCCGGGAATAGCGTTAGATTCATGTATAATGGTAGGTAGACCCTGCCACCGTGCTGCCATAATTGCAGGTCCAGCGATGTAACCCCCAGTGGTGAAGACACCATCAAATTTACCCTCTCTCAGCAGTTGCCGCACTTGCCAAATTGAACTGACCAGGCGGGTAACAATGCTTAGAGTACCGAGACCGAAGCGTTGTTGAAAGCCTTCTACGGCAATGGTGTGCAGGGGGTAGTCTGGTGGTAGCAACTCATTTTCAATGCGGTCAGGAACACCAAGCCACTCAATAGTGTAATTGGGTAAGTGTTGGGCTACTGCGAGGGCGGGAAATATGTGTCCCCCCGTACCACTAGCGGCAATCAGCAATCGAATGGGTGACTTAGACACGGCTATTGGTCTCCTTGATCAATTGGGTGAGGGACGTTTGACTTGGGTTAATGGGAGTAGGGAATCGGGAGTAGGGAATCGGGAATCGGGAATCGGGAGTCGGGAGTCGGGAATCGGGAAGTCGGAACAAATCCTTTCTACCTCATTACATCAATAGGGAATCGGGAATCGGGAATCGGGAATCGGGAACAAATCCTTCCTAAAACCCTAGCAGTGGTGCGACCCCGCGCTTTTTCAAAGCTAAGGGTGAACGCCCACCGATGAAAATCTCGAGATCACGACTGTCTGGACTAGACATAGGTTATCAAACTAGATTTGGTATGATTGGTGCAAGGGATTACCCTTTCTCCAATCATCGATGATCAATTACTAATTACCAGTTACTAGTTACTAATTAACAGTTACCAGTTACCAGTTACCGATTACCAGTTACCAGTTACCAATGACCAATCCAGCAACCTTACTGCAACGACTATCCTCTTTTACTACTAAAGTCAAGTCTATTTCTTTGGACTGGTCAGTATTTGTACTATTAACGGCAGGGTTGACCCTCGGCTCTCCTCTGAAAGCCCAAGCAGATAGTCCGGAAACCGCACCGCCTCAGCTTAAAGATACCCTCAGCCAAATTGATCGCTTCGCTAATGGCAAGGATGTTGAAGGGTTGCTGGGATTCTATAGCGCTAATTTTACTAACTCCGATGGCTTAAGTCGGCAGTTGATGGCAGAAGCGTTGACTCAATTGTGGCAGCGCTACCCTTTGTTGAATTACCGCACGGAACTGACGGATTGGCAGCAAGAGGGCAACGCAATTGTGGCAGAAACTGTGACTTATATTACTAGTAACGAACAGGATGCTAGTAAGACGAAATTTGAATCGACTTTGCGATCGCGTCAGCGCTTTGAAAACCAAAAAATTGTCAATTCAACCATTTTGGCAGAGCGTTCCCAAATCACATCAGGAGCCAATCCTCCCAAGCTAACGGTGAAGTTACCAGAACAAGTGCGTATTGGTCAGCGATTTAATTTTGATGCCATTGTCACCGAACCCCTCGGAGATGATTTGCTGCTGGGAGTAGCTATAGAAGAATCGGTCAGCTCAAAGCGCTATACTAATCCCACGGAGATTGACCTGGAATCTTTGGCTGCCGGGGGAATTTTTAAGGTTGGCCGAGCCCCACTGTTACCAGAAGACCGCTGGATTTCAGCTATATTAATTCGGGGGGATGGGATGATTATGATTACTCGACGGTTACATGTGGTTGAGTGATTAGGTTTGAAGGGAGTAGGGAGTAGGGAGTAGGGAGTAGGGAGTAGGGAGTAGGAAATGTGGGAAGTTTAGGAGGTGTGGGGAGATGGGGAGATGGGGAGATGGGGAGATGGGGAGATGGGGAGATGGGGAGATGGGGAGATGGGTAAAATTAGCCCTATCTATGTTTTACGAGAATGAAACAGCCCTGCTTCCCATGAGCTAGTGCATCAACAGAGAATCAAATCTTATTACTATTCCCGATTCCCGATTCCCGATTCCCGATTCCCGATTCCCGATTCCCGATTCCCGATTCCCGATTCCCGATTCCCGATTCCCGATTCCCGATTCCCGATTCCCGATTCCCGATTCCCGATTC
>NZ_JAAHHX010000142.1:0-5952 GCF_010672065.1 Moorena sp. SIO4A1
TCTTCTCCCCCTCTCCCCATCTCCCCATCTCCCTACTCCCTACTCCCCATCTCCCCATCTCCCCATCTCCCTACTCCCTACTCCCCATCTCCCCATCTCCCCATCTCCCCATCTCCCCATCTCCCTATCTCCCTACTCCCTACTCCCTACTCCCTACTCCCTACTCCCTACTCCCTACTTCGGTACGGACCAAGAACGCACGTGACCTAAGGTAACTGGCACCAGATCAATCACATCAATGGTGAAGCGATAGATTTTCTTGGCTCTGCGACCATTTTCTGGGTCAAAGAACTTCAGTTTTACATCCCAACAGTTGCTATCATAACGACAGAAGGGACTCTTCTCTACTTCAATACTATGGAGTTCCATGCCTATAGCTACCGCTTCGGAAATACTTTCGGCGGCTTGGAAGGCATTAATTGCGGCATAGTTGATAGCGCGATCGCGGTCAGCTTGTCCTAAGTTCCGTAGGTCATAATAGACCCGATGTAGAAATGCCGTCAAAGACTTCCGGATTGCCGCTTCATCAGCATTCTGCTGTTCCTGACGAACGGCTTCGATGGCATTATCCACTAAGGTGTTGATTGTCCAGCCGTACATGCCCCGGGGACTATAAAGCTTCAACACCGGCAGCTCTTGTCCAGAAAACAGTTTGACAGTTTTCCGGCTCAACCGTCCCGCCATACTCACCCGTTCTATATACTCGTCATCGTTTTCTGGCAATGCCTCACTGGCCAGCATATCCTGCAAGGTGGCGTAGGTATCATCGGCAAATGCCCCCACCGGTTCCAGGGCATAAATGGGGGTCAGTTCTAGGTTCAACGTCCAAATTAAAGACTTCGCTTCATAGAGATTCTGACCCAGATAATCTCCCATTTGCCTGGCATCGTAGGGGTTGGGGGGAACCATTACCCCGTTGACCTCTACCGGTGGCATTAACTGCTTAAAAGAATCCCGCCTTGCTTCTGTTCCGAAATCATACCCCACCGTTCCCATCACATAGACCAGGTTTGACCCAGCACTCGGCACAATATTATTGGCTGCTGTAGTATTAGCAGTGATATTATCAGCAGTGATATTATTAGCGGTGATATTATTATCGCTAACCCCATCAGAAGATAAGGTTAATTGATTTTCTCTTCCTGTTTCCGTTAATTCTTCTCCACTATTCCCTATTCCCTGTTCCCTGTTCCCTTTATTCCCGATTCCCGATTCCCGATTCCCGATTCCCGATTCCCGATTCCCGATTCCCGATTCCCGATTCCCTTCCTTAGACGATATAAAAACAATCGTACTTTTATCCTCTGAGCCTTGACTAGTAATCTCTGACCCTTCACCTTTGGCTGCTAATTCTTGTCCGGTAATTAACTCAAAGGCACCGGGAATATTAACCTTGCCCAGCAAACAGCGTTCTGGTTCTTCTACTTCTTCTGGGTCGCAGGGAATGGCACTATTGGTAATAGCAGCACGAATCGCTTCCGCATCGGGAGCTGCCCCTTGTTGTAATTGCAAACTCATTAACAAGGCGGAAATTCCCGTAATTACCGGAGCCGCACAACTGGTTCCTTTTTTCCGCACTGCTTCATCGGTTCCCGGTTGTGCCCCCAGAATATTTTCTCCCGGAGCCAGCACCCCTTGTTTGGCATACTGGCCACCGAAGTTACTGAACTTGGCCGGTTGACCATTATCTTTGTAGGCTCCAACCGTTAGTACTCCCGGCAAAACTGCCGGAATACACCAACATTCCCCTTTATCATTACCACCAGGGGCAACCACCAGAACATTATTCTCCTGGGCTTGACGCACTGCTTTTTCCAACAGTTCATGGGCGACACCGGATTGGGTGGGGTGACAGGCGGCGCAGTGAATAATATTCGCTCCCAGTTCCAAAGCTTGATTAAAGGCATGAACTAGGTTCAGGGGGTTGATGAAGTTCTCCCCATCCCGAGCAATGGGGATATTAATGCCTCGGCAACCAGGGGCAATCCCTTCAACCGGAGAGCCTGGTTGTCCAAAAATGGTACTGGAAATATGGGTAGCATGGAAATTGCAGAAAATCCGATAACGAATCCGGTCGTCTGGAATAGCAGCTTCTAGTTTTTCTTTTTTGGTGTCGTCGTCAAAGTCATCTAACTGATTAATCTCTCGGAAGACTTTGATCAGATCGGGGTCAATTTCAAGTTCTTCTGACCAAAAGGGGGTAATTCGACTCAGCTTTGCCCCCTGGAAACAGGCTCGGTCTAAGTCTACTGAACCATCTAATACTGCGATCAGAAGGCGAGAATCACCGGTGGTGTGGGTTTGGAGTTCGGTGAAGCCGGGGATGGTGGAGAGGTCGGGCATTTTTTTTTAAGGTTATGGATGGGGAGTGGGGAGATGGGGAGGTGGGGAGGTGGGGAGATGGGGAGATGGGGGGATGGGGAGAATTTTGGTGTTGCTGAATCAAGGGATCAATAGCAGTAGAGTGGGCATCCTGCCCGCGACCAAGGATCAATAGCAGTAGAGTGGGCATCTTGCCCGCCCGACTATCTATCTATTGTAACGGGCAAGATGCCCATTCCACAGCAAGATCACTATTTTACAGCAACGGGCAAGATGCCCGTTCCACTAAGATGCCTATTCTACTACCAAGATGGCTGTTCTACTATCAAGATGCCTATGCTATCAAGATGCCCGTTCCCGCCAAATATTACCATCAACTAGTCACACATTGACTATCTACTCCTCCCGATTCCCGATTCCCGATTCCCGATTCTAATTGGGTATTGGTGGGCATTGCTTATTTAATTGCTCGCCGTTCAATAAAGATCATGTTCAGCAATGCCCACCCTACAAGTATCCCGATTCTTACCATCAAATAGTCAGACCTTGGGTATTGGTGGGCATTGCCTTTTTAACTGCTCGCCGTTCAATGCCTGATCTTTCGGAAGCAATGCCCAGCCTACAAGTATCCCGATTCTCCCGACTCCCGATTCCCGATTCTAATTGGGTATTGGTGGGCATTGCCTATTTAATTGCTCGCCGTTCCATGCCTGATCTTTCGGAAGCAATGCCCACCCTACAAGTATCCAAATTCTTAATTCTTAATTCTCAATTCTTCATTCTTCATTCTTAATTCTTAATTTCCGATTCCCCTATTTAAAACGAAAAACCCCAATAGCTGGGGTTTCTCTATCTGATTCTTTGTCAAAAAAGTCTCACCAGGGCAAGCATCGAGCAAACACCCAGCCGTGCCAGGTATCGGAAGACCCGGAAGTAGCAAGGGTTTCCCGCAAATTTATTGCGGCCAATCGACCGCCCAGCAATGAAAAAAAAGACTTTTGAGATAATTTGCATTAACTGTGATAGAGTGATTATTACTCGTCCCCTTCCCCCGCAAAAGGAAATGAAAAAGTGACCCCCGGTGGTGCACTTATGGAAGGGGTAACACCGTGGCTGGTGGTGCCTCCCATGCCCTCCGTCAGGGCTGTTTCTTCCAAGCCGGGGATGGGCTTAGCTGTGGTGGAACGTACGATGGGAGATTTTTGGCCAGGCAAGAGTTTTTTCTTTCCCATTTGCTTTTGCTCCTGTTAGATTTTGTTTGTTACAGGGTTTAGAATACCATTGGGTAAGGGCGGGGAGTCAAGGGGGGTTTACAATTGTTTACAGTGGGGAATTAAGAATTAAGAATTAAGAATTTAGAATTTAGAATTTAGAATTGGGAGTAGGGAGATGGGGAGATGGGGAGATGGGGAGATGGGGAGATGGGGAGAATTGTAACAGGAGCAATGGGCAAGATGCCTGTTCTACGAAACTAGTAGCAGCCGTTATAAAAAAGACTTTTGATGCAATTTGCCGCTTCTTTAGATCGACTGAGTCTTACTCCGCATCGTCTCCGGCAAAAGGAGGACAGGCATAACTATGTAGTGTTTGACACTGTTGGGCGGGTTGGAGCCCCTGGGCTTGCCCGTCCCATCCAGTCGTCAGCTCGGTTTCGGTCAAGCCGGGGATGGGCTTTGCGGTGGTGGAACGTAGGATGGGAGATTTTTGGCCAGGGAGTAATTTCTTTTTGCCCATTTTGTTTTGCTCCTCTTTATTTTTAGTTATTTCTAGTGGTTAGAATACCATTGGATAAGGGCGGAGAGTCAAGGGGAATGGGGAGTTGGGAATGTAGAATTAAGAATTAAGAATTAAGAATTGGGAATCGGGAGTAGGGAGTCGGGAATCGGGAATCAGGAGTCGGGAGGAGGAAGGGTGGGGAGTTGGGGTGATGGGGTGATGGGGTGATGGGGAGTATTGGAGTCAAGCAGCAACAGGCAAGGTGTTGGTGGGCATTGCTATTTAATTGCTCGTCGTTCAATAAAGATCATGTTCAGCAATGCCCACCCTACGAGTATTTATGCGATCGCTTAAAATCTCCCTATCTCCCTATCTCCCCATCTCCCTATCACCCTATTTCCCTACTCCCTACTCCCTCTTGTAAAACCCCTAACACAGTGCCTAGATCTCCTGATAATAAGGCGGATTTGGCTAGCCACAAACCAGGGAAAATTGTTGAAGTGAGAATGCCTGATTGATCAGGTTGCAAGGCAATATATTTCCCCTCTTGTAAACAGAACCAATCCAATTCTTGGTCATACACTCGCCAGACCAAATACTCCTGCACCTGATTACGGCGATAGACATTGAACTTTTGGTGTAGATCATACGACGCGCTACTGGCCGCAATTTCAACAATCAGTTCCGGTGCCCCTTCGACATAGTCGTCGTTGCTGATCGTAGATTGTCCATTTTCCTCGATGCGCAGCAGAGCATCGGGTTGGACTTCGTTGTCAGCATCTAGACCCACGGTAGAGTTATTCAAAACTTCTACACCAGTAGTAACCGCTTCGTAGGCAACCAGCCATCCCATAATGTGAGCATGGGGTTTACCGTGAGCTTTAGCATGAACAGCAGGAGTCATATACACACATCTTTCTATTAATTCAGCTTTTTTGATCTCGGGCATAGCGGCGTAGCGCTGCTCAAATTCAAAACGGGTGAGTGTGTCGCCGTTTTCTAGGGGGGGTATGGTTAAGGGTAGGGTAGAAATAGTCATAGAGCGGTTTGCAATGTAGTTAAGTACAAAGTTTTGGGTTTTTAGGGAGCAGGGAGCAGGGAGCAGGGAGCAGGTAAGAGGCAAGAGGCAAGAGGCAAAAGTGCGATCGCATAAGCTAGCTTGTAGGGTGGGCAAAAAAAGTTGGGTTCAAATCAGTATTCTAGATAATATAATTTTGCCCACCCTACTTGAATTCGTTTTTTTTTACACTCAATTTACTCTAAGTTTTAGCTTGTAGGGTGGGCAAAAAAAGTTGGGTTTAAATCAGTATTCGATACCATAAAACTTTGCCCACCCTACTTAAATTATGTGTACTGATAGCTGATAGCTCAGATTAAACGGATGCATTTCATATTTGCTGTTTTGGTGGTGCGTTACGGGACGGGCTGTTCCCCGGGCGTTGAGGCGCAAAATTAGGGTGAGCTCGTCCCTAACACACCCTACGCAGCTAATAACTGACCGCTGATTCCTTACAACTCTTCCTCTATAGGCTCGCCGTGATCAAAAATAATAATAAATTCAGCATCCGGCATCAACCGTTTCAAAGCCTTTAAATGGCCCTCGGCATCTGAACGCTTGCGGAAACGAGCAACAACGACCCGTTGCATCTTCGATAGCAGCCTAATAATCACCCATGGATGTAGGCGTTGATGGTAAGACATAATCTATGTATCTCCTTGTACTGGGGACCAAGAGCCAGCCACACCGGCCTCGCAAAATCCGTTGGCTGGCTCTTCCCGTGGACGTTTGGCGGGTAAGGCAGGAGATGTTACCATCTCCTCCTCCCCTAAGAACCGGACTTGAGACTTTCACACTCATCCGGCTCAAGCCTATTCAGTCCACCCTTTTGTGTAGATGTTTATTTTTGGCTTTAT
>NZ_JAAHHX010000143.1:0-5751 GCF_010672065.1 Moorena sp. SIO4A1
CGAGTCGGAAAGGTGATTAACAAGTATCGAGTGGGGAAGTTCTTTGAACTGGAAATCACGAACAACAGCTTTTCCTACACCCGCAAGCCCCAAGGCTTAAAAGCCGCCGCTGCCTTGGATGGATTATATGTCATTCGTACTTCTGTAGACACCGAAGTTTTAGATGCTCCAGCTACAGTGAAAGCTTACAAAAGTCTGTCTCAAGTCGAACAGGCTTTTCGCTCTTATAAGACGATGGATTTAAAAGTCCGTCCCATTTATCACCATCTCGAAAGCCGAGTTAAATCTCACGTTTTTCTTTGTATGCTGGCTTATTATGTGGAATGGCATATGAAGCAGGCTCGCTTCACCGATTCTTTTTGATGACGAGGACGACACCCCGATTGATTGGGATGGAGTTACTCCTGTTAAACGTTCAAAAAAAGCTAAATCCCACGGCTCGTAAGAAGCGGACAGCCCAGAACTTACCCGTACACAGCTTTTCGACTTTGATGGCAGATTTAGTAACAATTACTCTCAACACAATTGCTTCTAAATTAGAGGGGGCTGATCTGACTTTTTTGAAAATTACTCAACCCACACCAGTCCAACAAAAGGCGTTAGATTTACTTGGTGTTTCCCTATTTGTACCCAGTAAATGACCGACATAAAATCTGCTATTCCTTACCCTGCATAGGTTGCCCTTTTTGTCAAAGGGGGAACTTCAGTCTCGAAGCGATCGTTAAATCAGGCAATGACTATCTAGTTAAAGTCAAAACTAATCAACCAAAGCTATATCAACAAATAGAAACCCTATCGAATCGGCAAAGAGCACAACAAAAAGTGACCCATCATGAAAAAACTAGAAACCGTAATAGTTATCGTAAAATCGTTGTGTTTGATCCACCCGAAAACCTTGATCCGAAATGGATTGGCGTGGGTTGTGTGATTAAAGTCGAACGTAGTGGAACTCGTGGCAATGAGACTTATCGAAGCATCAGTTATTATCTTTGTTCAAAACCACCTCAATCTCGCCGTCTGTCAGAAGGTATACGAGGACATTGGCTAATTGAAAATTCTCTTGATTGGGTAAAAGATGTCATCTATGAGGAAGATATTAGCCCACAAACATCAGGATTTGCTCCTTTAAACTTATCTGTGCTCAAAACCTGGGTTTTAACCCTTTTAAGAGCACATGGCTTTGATTCGATCAAGGGAGCGATCAGTGAAGCGATGCAGCGCGGTCTTGGGGGTTTCCCCCGGAGACGAAACCTGATTACGTTGAGCCTTTATGGTTGGTAGGCTATGCAGATGCATGGTTAAAACTTATTGATTAAGGCGAGCCTGTCTTACGGTAACTTCAAACCACTCGCTATTGCATCAAGACAATAGACCTCTTGCAAAAGTCTTTCGTGGTATAATTATAAATTTGGCAATTTTTTATTTAGCGTACGCTTAAGACTAACAAACTTGCTTTGTAATCTCTTTGTGTATAAGCGTAGTATACAATTTAGCTAATTTTCACAAAATTTACTATTATAACTCAAAATATTTTGGCAAGAGGTCTAATGAGCCATAATCTGAGCTATATCCTCAGTTTTTGTACTTAAGAGTAATTATCTCTGATTATCTTCTATTTTATTGAGAATGAAACAGCCCTGCCCGGATAATACCGGGCATCGACTCTAATAGTTAGAATAGATACTGGTTGAGATTAATTCCCGGCGATATGCACCACCACCTCCCGGTAGTGAGCCTGTCGGCGATGCTCCCAAATATAAATGCCTTGCCAGGTTCCTAAGAGCAATCTCCCCTGAGCAATAGGAATCTGTTCCGATGTTTGAGTCAGCGCAGTGCGGATATGAGCAGGCATATCATCGGAACCTTCGGCACTATGGCTATAGCTTTTTCCATCTTCTGGTACTAATTTAGCAAAAAAGTTCGATAAATCCGTGAGCACATCAGGATCAGCATTTTCCTGAATTACCAAACTTGCGGAGGTATGACGGAGGAAAATGGTACACAGTCCAGTCTCCAGTCCTGATGTAGCAACCACAGATTGAACTTTCCCGGTAATGTTGGAGAAGGATTTACCGGTAGTCTTGATTTTGAGTCGTTGTTGATAATGAGTCATAGAAGGCTTGGTTAATCTAGCCACTGCTACCCGAGCTGTTTCAGTTCCTCGGATGGTGTTTCCGAGGTTTCTGTGGCTACAGCTGTTGGTGGATTGACAGGAGACTTATCCACCACAGGTGTTTCCAAGGTTTCTGTGGCTACAGCTGTTGGTGGATTGTCAGGAGACTCATCCACCACAGCACCAGTTTCTGATGACTCTAGAGTATCTTCTGATAACGACTCAGGGACGGTTGCCAATTCTTCTGTATACAACTTATCCAGTTGAGCAGCAGTTTCTGATAACTCTGGCTTTTCTGCTGATTCTGGCTCAGTTGCAGATTGATTGTCACTCGACTCATCTGCCTGCTCGGAATTTTCCGATGCCTCTGGATTCTCCGGTTCCCCATCACGCCAAGGGGAATCATAGTGATTCCAGGGCAGAATTGGCTTGTTGGGCAGGTTACGGGTCAAGACAGTGATGTTCTCTGGGTCTGGTTCCGGTAAACTCAAGGGTTCTCCGGAGGGTTTTTTATTAACCTGTTTAGAATTCATAGTCTCAGCGAAAGCCAACAATACATCACATCAGTTTAAGCGCAGGAATGCAAAACTCTGCTATGACATTCAAAGTAATAATCAAGGCAACCCCCCAAGTTACATAAGCAGAATACTTCAACGATAGAGAAAAATCTTCTAATCGCTGCCTGTTTGCATTATAAGTCTCTACCAGATTAACCAGCATCTGTAGCTGGTATTGTTCTGGTGAGAGTACCAGGTAACGTTCTAGGAATTTTTTATCTCCCAAGTTGGGACTGACTGCTATCTGACGCGGGAGAAAAGCACGGATTAGTAGGGTAAAATTAAGCATAAATCCCAGTATCTCGGCTATACCAAATGGGCTGCGGAAAAATACTAGCCCAGATATGGTTAAACTCGTTAACAAGGCTCCGTTAGTGACAAACAAGATATTGAGCTTTGTGGTCAAGGTTTGACTGCGCTCCCTTTGTTGATCAAGTACCATACGAACGTCTCGTGCTGCCAACTCTAGGCTGGGGAAAGAGGTCTGCTCTTCAGAGGTCTGTTCTTCAATAGTAGAGGTTTCTGGTGTGTCGATGGACTTTGGGATAGAATTTTGGCTATTCTGGATCTGTTCTATAAGCGAATCTACGGTAGATATCATGGCAGGGGCTATTTAGGCTATTTAGTGTGAGTCTGGAGGTAGTTAACAATATCTTTAGCAATCTTGTCTGTTCCATCCTTTACCAAGCTTTGAGATTTTCTGGGAGGCTTGGGAGTATGATGGAGGAATTCCCAGTTGCCGTGGAAAAATTCTGTCGGTGTTAAAATCTGATGGTGACCGTAGTCTTGCACCCCTTCTATTAGGATAGCGGCTTCAGCAAATCCCGAGCGGGTAACTGAAGAAATTGGGATATCCAGGCGTAAGGCTTCAGCAAAAGTACTGTACCCCGGTTTGGAAATCACTCGCGAGCACAAGGGCATGAAATCCACTGGTCGATAGTCGTGACCCTTGATTTTCAGTAAATTGGGTAAATCTGGTGCTTGAGAGTCAAATGTGATAAACTGCCAGTTAGGGAATCTAGATAGATTATGGTAAGGAATTTGTTCCAACCCTAATCCCCCAAAGGTGAGTAAAGCAGTTTTAAACTCTGGAGACTTCAGATCAAAATGCTTCCTTAATTGATCTGTACTGTATCCTGGTGATCCCCCTGTTAAGCCCACATCGGTGATCTGGGTGAACGCGCTCATGGGTTCATGTAAAGGAAGGCGAAATAAGCGATCGCATTTCCCATAATACTCACTGATCCAATCGGCAATCTCAGCAAACTCTCCTCCCCAGTCTCGATAGATGAAGTCCCAGCCAAAGTTACTCATCATCCAGCAGGGAATTTCAGCCGCTTGAGCAATACCTACAGCTAAGGGGGGAATATCGGCTAATATCAGGCCTACTCGATTGTTACGAATAAAGTCAACCTCACTAGCAATAATTGATCTAGCATTGGAACGAATTTGCTGTAGTTTGGTTAAGGTTACCTCTTTATCCATTGTTAAGCTGTCGGTTTGAATAACACCAACATCAAAAGCCCGTGGGCGATGAATAAAATCCCCCGGAATGTAGGATTCTAATAACCAGCGTGGTATTGTTGTTACTAGAATCAGTAAGATATCCGGACACAGTCGTTGAATAGCCGCAGCTACGGAGGCAGTACGTACAGCATGACCAAAACCGTGGCTAGTGATAGCGATGTATAAAACTGGTCTAGACATTCTAGGAGCTCAGGTATTGAGTTAATTGAAGGCTTTCATGCAGGCTAACAAAAATAAACCACAAGTGGCTAACTTTGGCAGTTATAGCACTACGCATTCAGGTGTTTGACATTCCTAAACTCCGAAACTTAGTCATAGCTTACTTCTAACTTCTGACTTCTGACTTCTGACTTGCGCGTAGCGCTATACTACCTTGATTATAATTTCCACACTTTAAAATTGAATTCAGAAAAAATTTAAAGTTTTTTTTTAAAGGAGTTGAAAACCTGAGGGGGCGACGAAATAATCTAAAACGCAGACTCTATAGCAGAGAAAGAGTTGGTTAGGACAATACTCTGAAAGCATTATCCAGAGCATCCTGCAAACAATCAAATTCCTCAATGGTCTTCCGTAAATGATGTTTCAGTCGAGACCAAAATTTCTCAATTTTATTTAGGTCAGGTGAATAAGCAGGCAGAAACAGAAGCTCACACCCTGCCTGCTCGATTAATATCAAGTTCGGATAATTAGTTATAATTAAACTTCCCTTCCTCTGAAAAAACATTGCATTGCCACTCGCTATGCCAAAAACCGTCACTGTTGAATCCCATTTGAGTTCGGAGGAACTCTACTCTCGTTACCGGGCAAGCACCTCCTCGGTGCAACGCAGTCACTATCAAATCATCTGGCTACTTGCCGATGGGAAAACTCCAGCAACGGAAGCTCGAAGTTACTGGTTATAGCCGAATTTGGAGTGCGGCTTGTTCCGAGTAGGAGCTACTCGTAATAGAGTAGGGTATGACTCGGGGGCGCGTGATCAAATCACAAACCTAACTACCTGTACGGATGTGGGTGAAAACCCCACCGCTGAAGAGACAGCAGACTCCTTATCTGGCCACACCGAGCAGGCGACATCCTAGCAGAGTGAAGCTGGCAACAGGGCGGAATCAGAGGTGAAGCAGATTAGCCACACTGCCGCTAAGAGGGAGGTGATATGGATAGCAGTAGCAAAAGTCCTGAAAAAGTGTCTTATTCGCAAGCCGCAATCTGTAAAAATGCGAGACTTCATTCCTTATATCCTCACAGCATGTTCCAAAGATAGCTGTAAACTCTGAGGAGGGAATAGGCAAATTGGACTGTCCTATAGTCACCAAAACAATCCATCAGGTGGAACAAGTAAAAACGGTAGCACAAATAGGTCTGAGGAACGGTCGAAACCTCAGTAAGTTATGTCAAACTTAATCCCTACTACCGGGTAGGATGCAGCCGTGCGATTCGTTGACTAGAAACCTTGCCCATCAAGGGTTTAGGAGGATTAGTCGCAAGGAAGAAAGAACCTTGACAACTTGATAACCATGATGGTGAAAGACCATCCCTCGTGAAATCCGAGTGACA
>NZ_JAAHHX010000144.1:0-5550 GCF_010672065.1 Moorena sp. SIO4A1
CTTCATGGCAAAAAGAAAACCAAGCAGAAGGCTTGAAGTAAGGCTTGAGCCGGATGATGGGTAACTGTCAAGTCCGGTTCTTAGGGGAGGGGAGTAGAGTAATCTACAAACCTTACCCGACTTCACGTCCGGTTTTGGAGACGAGTCAGTAAGGTGACTTACTGGCTTAGTTTAATTCCAGAGTATCCGAACCGATAGGTGGAGTTGGGAAGAAGCCCACACTGTAATCTACGATTCAGTGTGGGAGTATGTCACTTGCGATGCCATGTGGTAACACCACCACCCTGGTCAATCAACGTAATCCCTTGAGCTTGCAAGTCATCGCGAATGCGATCGCTTAATTCAAAGTTCTTGGTTTTCCGTGCTTCAGCTCGCTGCTGAATCAGTGCCTCAATTTCCCCATCACTCAATCCATCCGTAGGAACTTCTGTTTCTTCTTCCGGTTGTGCTTCTAACCCTAATACCTCGGCTAATTCCACGAGACTACGCCATTGCTGCTCTAGTTCTGAAGCAGGAGTCTCTGTTTTACCCTGATGTACGAGGATATTGCCTTCCCGGCGTAACCCTTTGGCCACTTCAAACAATACCGCTAAGCCTCCTGCAAAGTTGAGGTCGTCATCTACGGCTTCTTGAAACTGTTGCGCTATAGTTTCTTTTCCCTGCAAAGGGTTTGAGGGTGTGGGTGTGGGGGACTGGTTATCCCACCCTAATTCTTTACCATAGTTATGTCCAAAAAGCAAGCCCTCTTTGAGAGTTTGCCAGCCATTGGTAGCAGATGCGATCGCATCATCAGTAAAATCTACTGGCTTACGGTATTGCGCCATTAACACAAATAAGCGCACTGCCATCGGGTCAACGGGACGGTCGAGTAAGTCTCGGATAGTAGTAAAGTTGCCTAGAGACTTAGACATTTTCTCTCCATCCACCTTAACCATACCATTGTGTAACCAATAACGGGCTAGGCTTTTACCAGTTACAGCTTCCGATTGAGCAATTTCATTTTCGTGGTGGGGGAAAACTAAGTCAGAGCCACCAGTATGAATATCAATGGTTTCCCCTAGCATATCTCGCACCATCGCCGAGCATTCAATATGCCAACCTGGACGACCTGCTCCCCAAGGGGATTCCCAGGAGGGTTCCTCTGGCTTAGCGCTTTTCCAAAGCGCAAAATCAAACGGGTCTTTCTTCTTAGGCTCAGTGGAGTCTGCTACATCTACCCGTCCACTGGCTCCTGCTTGCAAATCCTCTAACTTGCGCCCAGAGAGTTTGCCGTAGTCATCAAACCGACGCACTGAATAGTACACATCCCCATCCGCTTCGTAAGCATAGCCCTTTTGTTCCAACTCACACACCAGTCGCTTGATTCCATCTAAGGTATGAGTCGCGCGGGGGTAAGCATTAGCCTCTTGGACATTCAGCCTTGCCATATCTTCAAAATAGGCATCAATGAAGCGTTCAGATACTGCCTCCATAGAGGTGCCTTCCCTTCGCGCTCGGTTCAGGATTTTATCATCAATATCTGTAAAATTTTGGACATAATTCACATCATAGCCCCGCCATTGTAAGTAGCGACGAGCAGTATCCCAGACAATACAAGTTCTAGCATGACCCAAGTGGCAAAAGTCATACGCCGTAATGCCGCAGCAGTACATCCGGACTTTACCAGTTTCCAATGGCTCAAAGGATTCCTTGCGGCGGGTTAAGGTATTGTAAAGGTGTAGGGTCATGACAAAGAAAAGATAAAATCACCAACAGTGGGCTATAGATATACTATTGACATCCTCCCTGGTTATATCAAAGATTATAACCAGGGATTCCTAAGACTCACGACTTAGGTTTCTGTTTCCTTCTCCCCTTGGGGGAGTTTTTCGCACCAGCCTTCCGAGATTTACTCTCTTTCGCCGTAGGCGACGCTACGCGAACGGGTCTTACGGTCGCGTAGCAGACTGACACGGCAAGTCCTGCCGCCAAAATGTTAATTGATGCATTTATATCACGATTAGCCCGAAGGGCTACGCTACGCGAACGTGGTGAGCATTGCAGGATGGGCAATCCCATTCCCGAATATTCAAAGGTAAACACTCAAAACGATTTAGGCACACAGAACACAGTTTGCTACTAGGAAACCACTTATCAATGGCAATGGCTTCTCGATTATACCATTGAGACTTGTACTTAATCTGACGAATTATTTCCGCCCAGTTGGCCTCACTGATAACTTGAGCTAGTTTGTGATTTTTGACCAGATTTTTCACAGCCAAATCTTCAAACGCAATCAATTGGTTTTCTCTGACCAGTTGAGTAGTTAGCTTGTGGGGAAAATCTCGTCTAGCGTCTTTGATTTGTGCATGCACCCTGGCAACCTTTAAGAGGAACAGAACTAACGTCATTCAAAAAGAACAAGTCATCCTTTTTTTTCCATTCTGTCAACATTAAGGAAGTTTCCTTGTAGCTTATCCGTCGGGAGCGTTTGTACCAACCTGAAGTCCTAGCATCTAAAGCTTTGTTGTAAACAAGTCTTACACATCCTAGAGTTCTCCTCAGCAGAGTTTACTGTTCAGGGGTTGGATAGAAACGGTAACGGTAAGCTTTTTCGACCATTATTTACTCTTTAATATACATTCACATTTTAATCTATTCTGTGTAAATTGTCAAGTGGAGGTGCGACCCGTGGCGAATTTAATTACGGGTCAAGCGCACCTAGCAATTCATGAGGGGCTGTGTGGGTCACCTGCGTCCGCACTTTACACGCCCCGTCTCCCGTTATACCCGTAGGGTTAGCGGGAGATGAATTGCTGTTTCAGATAAAATACGATATCTTGGTAGATCTTGATTCTGAACTGTTTTCACAAGTTGCCTTATGCAAACTTTACCGACTGATTCCCCATCTGGTCAAGGGATGGAAGCTCCGAAACAAGGCTTACCCGTTACCATTATTACCGGTTTCCTGGGTAGCGGGAAAACCACCCTCCTTAACCATATCTTAAGTAATCAAGAAGGCGTCAAAACAGCAGTCCTTGTTAATGAGTTTGGTGAAATTGGTATTGATAATGAGCTGATTATCAATACTGATGATAATATGATCGCCCTGAATAATGGCTGTATCTGCTGCACCATTAATGATGATTTAATTGAAGCAGTTTACAACGTATTGGAGCATCCAGAAAAGCTGGATTATTTAGTGGTGGAAACCACCGGATTAGCTGACCCCTTACCAGTGGCGCTAAGCTTTTTGGGCACAGAATTGCGAGATATGACTCGTCTCGATTCTATTGTCACTATGGTAGATTCAGAAAACTTTAGTCTCGATCTATTTAATAGTGACGCGGCAAGTAGTCAGATTGCTTATGGGGATATTATTATCATCAACAAGACTGACTTGGTAGATGAAGCCAATGTAGACCAATTGGAAACCCGGATCAGAGATATGAAAACTGATGCTAGGATTTTGAGAACTACTAAAGCCCAAGTGCCAATTCCTTTAATTCTCAGTGTTGGTCTCTTTGAGTCTGATAAGTATTTCGACAGCAAAACATCAGATCATGATCATCACCACCATGATCATGACCATGATCATGGTGGTGATGATCACCATCATGACCATGATCACCACCATGATCATGACCATGATCACCATCATGACCATGATCACGCTCATCACTATCACTCCGATCACCTAGAAATTGACGGATTCACTTCCCTTTCTTTCGAGAGTGACAAGCCCCTAGGGCTTCGGAAGTTTCAGGATTTCCTAGACAATAAGTTACCCTCTAATGTGTTCCGCGCTAAGGGAATTCTCTGGTTTGATCAAAGTCCTCACCGTCACATATTCCACCTCAGTGGTAAGCGTTTCTCTATTGAAGATGATGAGTGGAAAGGTGAACCAAAAAATCAATTAGTCCTGATTGGACAAGATTTAGATCATGATACATTACGTGAGGAATTAAACCAGTGTATCTCTTCAGAGTCTACCAATACAGGGACGGGGATTTGGTAAGTAATTGTTGAATTAAGAATGAATAATGGTGAATTGAGAATTAATAATTGAGAATTAAGAATGGTGAATTAAGAATTAAGAATTAAGAATTAAGAATGGTGAAGGCAGAATTAAGAATGGTGAAGGCAGAAGCCAGAAGCCAGAAGCCAAAATTCTAAATTATACCTAAATTCCCAATTCTTAATTCACCATTCCCAATTCCCAATTCCCAATTCTCAATTCACCATTCCCAATTCACCATTCTTAATTCACCATTCTCAATTCACCATTCCCAATTCACCATTCTTAATTCACCATTCTTAATTCACCATTCTTAATTCACCATTCTTAATTCTTAATTCACCATTCTTAATTTCCCAAAAAAAACTTTTATAAAACCCTTGACAAAACTAATTATAATCATTACAATAATCACTATAAACCCGATGAGTTGGATTTTTTATTCATGTCACAAAAATTTTCCCGAAATTTCAAAAAACAACCTGCTCACCACGTCTTAAAAGGTTCTCGTGAAGCCGTAATCTATAGCATGCAGATGCTTTATTCCCTAGGCTATGCGGAGATTGCAGAATGGACTCCTCTGGAGAAAACTGATGTTCCCGGGGAAGTGATGACTACCATAACCAAGTATTGGCTGTTGCCATAACACCTTAACTTTCTGGGGGGGTTTCCCCCCCTTGGCCAAGTCACCTTTGGCCAATCCAATCTGATCACATCGGGTTAGAATTGGGAAGTTAGTGACATCGCGATTTCAACTGACTTATTGTGGATTTTAAATAGCCGTGGATAGTATTTCTACGGCTATTTTTTTGTAAGTATTTAGCTATCAGCGGTCAGTGGTCAGCGGTCAGTGGTCAGTGGTCAGCTTATTTTATTCAAAAGCACCGATTGCGCGTAGCAAATTAACTGTTCGCGTAGCGTGTGCGTAGCACATAAGCTGTTCGCGTAGCGTGCGCGTAGCGCATTAGCTGACGGCTGAATGCTTAGCTAATACCTATGATAATTGCTATAATTAAGGTTAAGTTTATAAAACTAAAACGCTGATGACAGGAAGTAATATTAGACAACAACTCTTAGACCATATTGAGGCATTACCTGGAGAAGAAGTCAAAACGATTCTCTTACAATGGCTAATTATCCCATCTAGTAACTTAGAAGATTTTGAAAAATTACTGACCAATCAATCCAACCAAATAACAGAAGAATCCTTTGATTACGGAGAGATAGACTCAGGATTAAATTTTCAACCTCTCACTGAAGAGGAAATGGTTCAGCAAAGTATATTAGCCCTGGAAGCTTATCGTCGTAATGGTTCCTCAGTAGATCATAACCGTGTGCGCGAATGGGCAGATAGCTTGACCTTGCTAAGATACTATTAGCCTTAAATGATATAGCATTTATCATAGTAATGAGGTACACAGTTTTTTTCCCTATTCCCTATTCCCTATTCCCTATTCCCTATTCCCTATTCCCTATTCCCTATTCCCTATTCCCTATTCCCTATTCCCTATTCCCTATTCCCTATTCCCTATTCCCTATTCCCTATTCCCTAT
>NZ_JAAHHX010000145.1:0-5407 GCF_010672065.1 Moorena sp. SIO4A1
CTTTGGAGGCATTTCGGAGTGCCATATCTTACCGTTTTGTATGTTGGCTGCAGGAAAATATGGACGTATTTTTAAGATATAAAGCGAGTTTAGGCTTGATTTGGGCTTGATTTTTGCTAAAGTCCCATTATCATGAAAATGATAGCAAAAGAATACCAAAAAATCCTGGAAAAAGAACTCAACCGCAGTACTTATCTATTACTAACTCTAGTTGTAGCAAGTCTTCAATTATTTAAACAAGTGAAGTTAGAGTGGTTAGCCGAAGCACTACCATTCCCAATTTTGTTTGAAAGTCGTCGGCAGAAATTACGGCGTTTCTTGAGAAATAAAAACTTAGGTGTGGAGAAAATTTGGTTTCCCTGTGTAAAGTGTCTATTAAGGAGTATGTTTAAACCCTCCGATACGATATATCTGGCCTTAGACAGAACAAGCTGGGGAGAAATAAATATCTTGATGGTAAGTATAATTTGGAACCACAGAGCATGGCCAGTATATTGGATTTTTTTATCAAAAAAAGGAAGTAGTAACCTCAAGGAACAGCAAGAGGTATTAGGGAAAAGTATTGAGCTGTTATTAGGGCAAATAGATGAGTATATAGTGTGTGTGCTAGGAGATAGAGAATTTTGTTCACCGAAGTTGGGCTTTTGGCTATCAGAAAAAGGGACATACTTTTGTTTAAGACAGAAATGCGATACAAAGATTAAAGTCAAAAAGGGGTTATATAAGGAACTAAGAGAGTGGGGTTTAACTCCTGGGATGAAGCTTTTTATCAATGACCGACAGGTGAGCGACGCAAACCGGCTTTGGGACTTTCAATATTGCGGCTAAGTGGAAAAGGAACTACAAAGGCTTTAAGACAAAAGAACCTTGGTATATCTTAACTAACTTAGTTGATTTAAAAACAGCTATTCTAGCTTACCAAAAGCGTTTTGATATTGAGGAAATGTTTCGAGATTTTAAATCAGGTGGCTATAATCTTGAAGGCTCCAAGCTCAAACATCAACAGCTTAATAAACTACTTATTGTCGTTGCTATTGCTTATACTAGTGCCCTGCTCCAAGGTCAGCACATTAAGAGTATTGGCATTCAAAAATATGTAGCACGACCGGAAACTTCCTCAACCTCACAACGTAGACATAGCTCTTTTTATATTGGTCAACATCTTCATCATTGGCTCCGCCTACAGCAATTGTGCCAACAAACTTTGTCTGAACTTTTGCAAATTAATCGTCGTTGGATTCTCCATTACAATCAGGGCAAACGTGCCATTGAGCTTGCCCTATCTAGTTTTCAATCCCCTTTGTCGCCCTGCTAGCAAAATCCCCCCCTTATCAGATTTGATTCGACAAAAGGCTATAGAGCATGGACTGGTGGGTAGCCCTGCCTGATAAATTGCTGATCCAATCTGTCAACCAGCGGTTATTGAGAAATTGCGAAATATGCCATCAATTATCAAGCGATGTTGACTATTGCCTCTATATTACTCTGGCTTTAGTTGAAATCTTCTTTCTCCTGTTGCTGGTGATATCGATCACAGTTCCATGGTGATCTTTTAACTTTGCAGACACGCCCTAGAACCATTCACGGAATTTATCAAATCTATGTTGTCAGAGCATCCATCATTAACTCTGTCGGAAATGGTGGAAATACTTGAAAAAGAGAAAAAAATTACTGTCCACATTACTACTTTGAGTCTAATCTTAAAAAAACTTAACATAACGCGAAAAAAAAAACGCTATATGCTAGTCAAGCCAAAAGGTCAAGGGTAGCTATATTAAGATGTCTTTATTGGCAGAAAATTACGAATTTTTTAGTAAAAAACCTAGTCTTTTTGGATGAAATTTTAACTTAGGTAAAAAGCGCATTTATGGCCGTTATAAAAGAGGGACTAGAGTTGTCGATTATCGGCCTTATTACAGAGGGAAAAATATCACAATAATCAGCAGGGTAATCGCATCTAAATCGACCCTCAAAATGCTCTAACACTCCCTAAAACTTGATTATCCTCTGAACTGACCAAAGTCAACTAATTGAGTGGTCTTGCACCGGTTCGGCGTTTATGATCTAGGGCTTGACCGAGAACACAGACCTCGATTACCTCTTCCAACTCACCTGCTCAGTGGTGATCAACTACGACTAACACCTGACTTACCGGCACTGGCAGCCAGGATTTCCATCAGGAAGTTATTGTCCATCCCAGCTCGGTAACGCTTCATCTTCAGACTCTGTTTGGAGGGTACCTGCTTGAGTAAACTAACACTTAAACGTCGCAACAATCCCAGGTTCTGTGCCGCATATCCTTGACGAATCCGACTAGCATCTTCGCCAAAGGTGACATCAAGCACCCAATGCAGACTGTTCTCAATACTCCAATGGGAGCGAATCACCGAGTTGTGTCGCTGGGCATCGCCTTCCAGGCTGCTAATGTAAAACCGCACTTCAAACCTGGTTTTGTTCCATAACTTCTGGGTACTCTTGACCATGACAACCGTCTCTAAGCCCGCCCATTGACCTTGCCGAGGCAGTGGTGGTAATTGACTCACGGGCACGACCCAAACTTGGCGAGTTTCTATGCGATGATGTCCACTGTCTATGGTTTCATCGTAGCTGTACTCAATCCCCTGCCAGTTGTGGGCTTGTGCTTGCTCGAACCAAGCCTCTACTTGTTGGCTGAGCTGACCCTGGTTGCCTTTGAGTGCCAAGACATAGTCGCCTTCTGCCTGCTTGATTTGCCGAGCTATGGCGATTTGGGTGCCCATGGCATCAAGGGTGACTACCGCCCCCTTGAGGTTCAGCAATTGCAGCAGGAGCGGCACTGCTGTGATTTCATTGGATTTGCTCTCCACTTTTTGCTGAGCTAAAACCAGCCCATGTTCACTGCTCCAGGCACTCACACTCTGTAACGCCTTCAGTTGACCAGCTCGGTCATAGGAGCCTTTGGTGGTCTTGCCATCGATATGAATCAACTTCAGGGCTAATTTCTCAGTAATACAGCTGACCCAACTCAAGAAACTCGTCTCGAGCTCCTGGGGGTCTAGCAGACCAAACACCCGACCAAAGGTATCGTGTGACGGAATCCCATTGGGCAACTCTAAAAACGTCTCCAGCCACACTTGCTTAGCTTTACCGTAGGTTTCGATGGCCACAAACCCATCGGCACCGGAGAGCACCGCCAAAATGGCAATCGTGATCATGGCCACCAAGGAATGTTTCTGGGTTCGCTCCACTCGGGGATCTCGCAAGTGCTGAAAATGCTTCAGAACACTGTTTTTCAAGATTAACGCTTCACGCTCCTGCTGAGCCTTCACAAAGCCTTTTGCCATAATGACTGACTAGAGAATGCAAATCTTGGCAAATCCAACGGTTAACCGCAACATCCGCTCTGGGACAACCTTGAACACTGACTGGCTATCATACCTATACTCCCTGTAGTTTGTCAAGTACGATTTATACCAAATTAGATGCGATTACCCTGCTTGTTTAATTGTCGAAGTTTTATCTCCCAAAACCGAAGCCTTTGACCGGGGGAACAAATTTTATGACTATCAAAAATTAGACACATTGGTCGAATATGTCCTAATTAGCCAAGACCATCAACGTCTAGACTGCTTCCGCCGTAATGCCCAGGGAATTTGGACATTACAATTTTATGATCCAGGTAGTGAGATTCATCTAGAAAGTGTGGATTTTCGTACGAGTCTTGAGGCTTTGTATGAAGATGTATAGCGGTTTTAAATTAGGTGAGGTACATTTTTTGAGGGAACAGGGAACAGGGAACAGGGAACAGGGAACAGATAATAGGTAAGAGGCAAGAGGCAAGAGGCAAGAGGCAAGAGGGTGAAAATTATTTGTACCTCATTAGAATATAAACCGCTATAACTTTTCCAAAATAATTAAATGCCCAAGAAAATAAGATAACTTAAATCAATGCTAAAACAAGCTAGTTTCTCTTATCGTTCAGTACAAAATTGATAATCGTAGGGTGGGCAGTGCCTAGTGAGTGCATCTCAGTTTTGTAAGACTCAAGTTGAAAATTGCCCGTTGAGGTAGGCACACCGATGCTTCAAGACTTGTGGGACGTTACTCTCATCCCACTGAGCCCCCGAAATCTTGATACGCCGACCCAATTGCTTGACGGTTGATTCGATTGCTCCTGAGCCAATGGAAATGCCCTCGGCTTGATAGTAGCCATAGTTGACAATCCGATGCCGATGCTTGTTGAGGTAGTCAATAAAGTTGCTGACCCGCTGGTGTTGCCAATCAAAGAACTGTTTAATCGCACCATCGACATCCCCTTTCCACAAGCAAGCTTCCACTGCATCCAGCCGCTGTTGGGAGCCACCGACCTTACCCAGGTTCTCGATCAGGTGATACCAATCTAGAATCTCACATCTCTGGGAGTCCCTGCCAATCTCGGCAAAAATATTCCAAATGCCATCATGACCATCCCCCAAACAAGTGAGTGGGGTTGCCAATGGCTGGTGATTAACCCAATTGACTAAGCTTTCATTCTCGTGAAAGAAAGCACCCACAACACGTTCATGGAGATTCACACCTTTGTAATCACGCCACACACAAGGCTCACCTTTGGGGGTGCGTAAACGAACTTTTCCACCATCTACGCTCAGCTCTTCAACTGGTTGCTCTATTTGGGGCAATTCAAAGTTTTGACGATGAACTAGACGTTGCTGAGTGCTGTGGGAAACCGCCATACCCGTCAACACCTTGATGTCAAAAGCGGCGCGCTCGTAAGACCCGTTGGCGCTCAACAGAAGACAACACTTCTCAAGGTACGGACTCCATCTTGTGTAGGGTTTGACATCAAGTTTCTGAGCTTGTTTCTCACTGACACTCAATCTGCCGAGGATGCTGTCGATACTGCGTTTGCGTCCAGCGCAGGTACCGCTGCTGGTTTGGATAAAAAATTTCCCATTTCTGGGCTGACATACTCGAGAATGTGATCACGAACTGCTTCTTCTATGCCTGCGAGGGTTTGAACCTGTTGGGGGTCTGTTTCTTCATAGAGCAAAGCGGCAATTGCTTGAGCGTGGGCTTTGATTTGGGCATGTTTGTCAGCATCCATTCGCAGAACTCACCTGATTATAGGTCAACTTCTCAAAGCTTAGCTCTGATTGCTCAAAACCGAACTTGAGTATTTATGCTCACTGCAAAATCGGGATGCACCCTTCTCATTTGACTTGTCCTCTCGTATATCGACCTAGTAATATTATACTATATGTTAGGATTACCGATTTTGAAAAAAGACAACTGGAGCAAGAGGCCAATCGAAGAGGGATGACCTCGTCTGAGTTTTAAGACAGCTTGATAGCTCGTTTCCCCGAACGCGCCCCGCGTCGGCTTTGCCGAATCCAAGAGACCCTGTGCAAAATTCATCCCACACTCATGC
>NZ_JAAHHX010000146.1:0-5405 GCF_010672065.1 Moorena sp. SIO4A1
CTGAGCATCTTGTCTGCGTTTGGGCGTCTGACCTTTCCGATCACCTGGTCGTTGACACGCCTCACCGAGTTGGTCATCGGGCGTGCAATGCCGGACGAGTCCAGCGCGACGCTCGGGAAGATAACCTCGGGGGAGATCGGCTACTTGGTGCAGCAGAAACAGATTTTGCATAAACGCGCCGATATTCAATCGCAGTTGAGACCACAGGGGTTCGTCATTGGGTTCAAATACAGCCCATTGGGTATTGCGATACAAGGTTTCTTCTAGGTACAGGGCTAGTCGGCGCACCGGGATGTATTTCCATTCCGAAGCCAGCATATCGTCTCCTTCCCTGGTGCGGGAACCCCAGACGATTCGACCCGCTGGTGGCATCACTCGCAAGCAGTTAATCCCTTTAGGGTTCAACTCGCCATTTTCAGGGTCAGTCAGGGGCACGCTGAGACCTGTAACTCCTTTTAATACGGCTTCCAAACCCGCTGGTGCTTTCCAAACTCCCCGGCTGGCATCCGTGCGGGCAAATACTCCCGCAATGGCTCCGCAGGCGGCAAATTCTTCTATTTGATTCTCTTTGAGGGGGTTGGGCATCATGAGGCGCGGGAAGAAGATCGCCCCATTGGTACTGACTGACCCAACTTGTTCTGAGTCATCAATCCCTTGTTTCGCTGTATTTTTATCGATCCACTCGCTAGGAGAGTCGATAATCATCATGGCACGGCGCTTCAGGCAATATCCCAAAGCCGCGTCAATTAAGCCTGAATCTATATTATTGTCATCGTTGTAGGGTGGGATGCATAGTAAGTTAAACAGGTCTGTATTCTCTAGGGCATAAAGTCCCTTTTTGGCTGTTTCCTTGTTATCAATGAATTCTGCTTGTGTGATCGCACTTCCATCTTCGCCTTGAGTCTCTACCTTATTTGAGTTAGCGTCGCTCCACAAATCACCCTCCAAAGGATCATTATTTGGCGTTGGAATAGGTATATCTGCTGTAATTCTTCCACTGTAACGCACCAGATTTGACTGGTTTTCGAGTACCTTATCTACCTGACGTGGGTGACCGTACTTTGCCGATACCTTGAGGAATGTTTCTACTTCCTCTGTCTCTCCGTCTCTTATATAGAGATTGAATAATTGCTCTGCTGTGTCTGTTTCCTGATCCGTAATGCTTTTGGGAAAAGTCCTGTCAACCCGCGCCCGGAGCTTGTTTCCCCATACTCCCGGGTTTGCAGCTACCAAATCAATTGTAGTTTCACTTTCTTTACCTGCCTTCAAGGTTGCTTCTGTTCCTTCCTTGTGCAGTCGAACAATCACCGCCTGACTTCCACCATTGTTGTAGAAATCCCGCACCGCGAAACTCATGGTACTATCATTCCACAATCCGCCAAATATGCGCTCGTATTCTCCGTAGTTATTAAGTAGGATTGGCTCATCGGTCGGTCCCCGTAATGCCCTACCGATAAACGCTGTGATTGAAGTGGCTACGCCTGTTATCGTGCGCACTCCTGAGGGAATTTCTTCTACATAGACCCCTGGATAGGTTGGTGTTACTGGCATTTTTCTCTCCTTTTTTGTTATGTAGGGTGCGTTAGGGGCGGACGAACTAATTTTAAACTTCAACCGCCGGGTTAGGTTGCTGCCCGTAACGCACCACCGGGTCAAACAACTGTAGGGTGCGTTAGGGGCGATCGCCCTAATTTTCCACAACGCCCGGGTTAGGTTGCTGCCCGTAACGCACCACCGGGTCAAACTGCCCTATCGTCAATTAACAATTAACAATTTTATTACGATTGTCCTGCTATCTGTTGGAATTTCAGAATCACAAATTCTGCTGGCTTCAAGGGTGCAAACCCGATCATGATATTAACTATACCCCGATCGATATCATACTGAGTTGTTGTTTCCTTGTCACACTTGACAAAATAAGCGTCCTTGGGGGAACTCCCTTGAAATGCTCCTTGGCGGAATAGATTATTCATGAAAGAACCAATACTCAGTCTTAACTGGGACCACAAGGGTTCGTCGTTCGGTTCAAATACGGCCCACTTGGTATTGCGATACAAGGTTTCTTCTAGGTACAATGCCAGTCGCCGTACCGGAATGTATTTCCATTCCGAAGCTAGCATGTCGTCTCCCACTCGGGTGCGCGAACCCCAAATAATCTTACCCGCTGGCGGTCTATTCCGCAAGCAGTTAATCCCTTTAGGGTTCAACTCTCCATTTTCCGGGTCTGTCAGAGGGACGCTGAGACCCGCCACTCCCCGCAAGACGGCATCCAAACCCGCTGGGGCCTTCCACACACCCCGTGTTGCATCCGTGCGGGCGAAGATTCCTGCCACAGCTCCACAGGCGGCAAATACTTCTATTTGATTTTCTTTGAGGGGGTTAGGCATCACCAGGCGCGGGAAGAAGACGGCTGCATTGGGACTAGTAGACCCCACTTCTCCATCAATTCCTGATTTTGCATCTTCCTTCTTTTTCCACCCGCTAGGAGAGTCGATAATCATCATGGCCCGGCGTTTTTCGCAATAGGTGATAGCGTCCTCAATTACCCCTGTTTCAACATCTAGTCCATCAGCCGTCTCTTTGTAGGGGGGGATGCACAGCAAGTTAAACAGGTCGGTGTTTTCCAGAGCATAAATTCCTGTTTTGTCCCCTTCTCCTTCAGTAAAGTTTGTACTTGTCAGCGGGTCACCATCTCCTGCATGGTCTATTGGTTTCACCCCATTTGAACACAGTTCGTACCACAAACCCTCAGCTCTGAATTTCTTTTTTTCTTCTTCTTGGGAGCCTGGGTCAATTTGGTCTTTTATTTCATCCCATGTGCTATCATATTCTTGTGGTCTAGCACTAGGCAATGTCCCAATTACCCGTACTAATTGTGAATCTTTTTCCAGTACTTTCTCAATGTATCGCGTTTCGCTTTTGTCAACAGATACATTCTGGAACGTTTCGACGTCTCCCGTCCCTCCATCCCTGACCGATAGATTGAATAACTTATCGTCTGTTATTCCATCATAGTCAACGCGAGCCCGCAATTCGTTGCCCCAAGACCCCTCGTTTGCTGCTTCCAGTAACAGTTCATTTTCTGTTCCTACTGATAGTTTTGCCTTCTGCCTGATCTGCAAGTCCGCAACTATTTTACCGATGTTTTTTATATAGTCATCTGTGCTGGTTAATTCATTGATCTCGATCGCCATCTGTTTGGCTACGTTCTCTGTCACTTTTTCTTCTGCGATTTCCCAAATATTAGGTTGGTCACCATTATCAGGATTTCCTATTTCTTCCCAAGCTGCTACAATTCCATCCTCTTTGTTACCTGCCTCTAAAATCGGCTCTACTGCTGACAACACTTCATTAAGTTCACTCTCAGTTTTAGCTTGCAGTTCTCCAGGATTAAACAGTCGAACAATTACCGCCTGACTCCCGCCATTAGTGTAGAAATCCCGTACCGCAAAACCCATGGTACTCTCATTCCACAACCCGCCAAATATGCGCTCGTATTCTCCGTAGTTATTAATTAGTATTTGCTCATCGGTCGGTCCCCGGAAGGATCGACCGATGAATGCTGTAATCGAAGTGGCTACTCCGGTTATTGTCCGTACCCCCGACGGAATTTCTTCTACATAAACTCCAGGATAAGTTGGTGTTACTGGCATTGTTTATACTCTTTTTTTTTAGTGTTAGTAATTGCTCTTGAGATAACGTTTCTAGGACTCATGAGGTACAGTTGTGTTTGAGGCCGCATCCCTTAAAACCCTATTGCCTATTGCCTTCCCCTCCTGGGAGGGGTTAGGGGTGGGTTCCTCTTGCCTTCACAGGAAAATTGCTATACATCCCGTCAACTGTCAACAACCACCTCACTTTCCACTAGCTGACCGTCATTTTCCGCTTCTGTGAACTGATTCAACTCTTCCTCAATAACCTGAATAGCACCGCTAATACGCAATAAGGTTTCCCGCAGACTCATTTGCTTGGTTTCATACTCAGCCAGGAGTTTTTGACCTGCCTCAAATTCAGCTTTGAGGGATTGGAGACGCTGTTCTAATTTCTCTTTCATGGTTGGTTTGTAGCTACTAACGTTTATATATACATTTGTAAATGTTCGTAGGGTGCGTTAGGGACGGGCGAGCCATTATTGTCTTGGTAGCCAGTTTTAGGACAATCCGTCCCGTAACGCACCATCTGATCTAGCAGGGCATAATACTCAGCATCAGCAACGCCCACCTAATCTGGAAATTATGTAATTACTCCTTATTCAGAGCCTGCAACTGTGTGATTTTAGTTTGCTGCTGTTTAACTTGCTTTGCCAGTTCCAAAATTTTCTTGTTTTGCTCCTTAATAGCTTCGATCAGAGGGGCAATAAGCTTAGAATAACTCATAGACTTCATCCCCTGGGAATCAGTGCTTACTAGTTCTGGAAATACTTTTTCTACCTCTTGGGCTACCAGTCCAATTTGTGTTTCTTGGCTAGGGTTTTGATCATCTTTCCATTGGTAGCTCACTCCCCGCAAACGTAGGATATTTTTAAGCCCGTTTTTTAGGGGCTTAACATTTTCTTTTAAGGTTGCATCACTAGTAGTAAGCACTGCGTCTGTAGTTCTTATTGTCCCATCCACGTCCAGTTTTACACCACCGTCAGAGTTTGGCACTTTCCCAATGCCAACAGCGCCAGTAGTCTGCAAAACAATATGATCGTCATCGTTATCAGAGGTTCCAATCTCAAAGGTAGTTTTTTCACCCTCTCTGACGTAGTATCGTATCCATGCTGCATCGCCAGAGCCTCCCCCAGGATCTTTTGGAAATAATATACCAGAGTCTGGTGTGTTCCCAGCAGCGGGCATGATCGCGCCACCGCTTACTTGCAGCTTTGCTTGCGGCGCTTCTGTTGTCCCAATACCGACAGCGCCAGTATGATCAATGAACATTTTCTGATCATCGTTGACACGAAAGCTAATTCCTATAGGTTCACCAGTGGCCGCACCAGAGATTTCCTGAGTTATTTCCTGATCCCATGCACCCACATTTAATGTCAGACATGCGCCACCTTGGATGTCTAGAGCATCCTGGATAGTTCCATCTTCCCTTACGTCATTGCCAACACCTATTGATAAACGGACGTGATCATTGGCTTCGATAAATTCTGGAACTACTGTACCCACTTGGGCACCAACATTAGCAGTCCGAGTCTTGGTATACTTACTGTTTTCCTTGAAGAAGATGTAAGCAAAATCGTTATTGTTGTTTTTTGATTTCCATTTAATTAATGACTTTGCTGTATTGTCAAAGGTTATATCGGTTTCATAAGTTTTTTGATATACTTTCAGAGCAATATTATTATTATTATTATGATCTCCACCAACTTGCACATCCCCCGACTCGACAAGCAGTCCCAACTGCTGAACATTATC
>NZ_JAAHHX010000147.1:0-5087 GCF_010672065.1 Moorena sp. SIO4A1
CCCCTACTCCCTACTCCCTACTCCCTACTCCCTACTCCCTACTCCCTACTCCCTACTCCCTACTCCCTACTCCCTACTCCCCTACTCCCTACTCCCTACTCCCCTACTCCCTACTCCCTACTCCCTACTCCCTACTCCCTACTCCCTACTCCCTACTCCCTACTCCCTACTCCCTACTCCCTACTCCCCTACTCCCTACTCCCTACTCCCTTATAAAAAAGTAATCAGCATTTTTATGACATGAAAATAGCAATTGTTAATGATTCAATGATGGCAGTAGAGACCCTGCGGCGTGTCTTGATGGTGGTTCCAGACTATAAAGTAGCTTGGGTTGCTAGTGATGGTGCCGAAGCTATTGCCAAATGTGCCAAAGATCTCCCAGACTTAATTTTGATGAATTTGACAATGCCAGTAATAGATGGGGTTGAGGCAACTCGCCAGATCATGAAACATTCTCCCTGTGCGATTTTAGTGGTAACCGCTAGCGTCCAGCAGAATTCATCTAAAGTATTTGAAGCCCTTGGATATGGAGCCTTAGATGCTGTCAGCCTGCCAGTTTTGGGCACTCGCGGTAACCCAGACGCTGCTCAAGAACTACTTACTAAAATTGCTACCATTGGTAAACTGATTGGAAAATCCACCCGAAATTCAAAATCCCCAGCCCGAAATTCCCAACTCCATCTTCCGCCGTTAATCGCAATTGGTGCTTCTACTGGAGGACCAAAGGCTCTAGCAACGATTCTCTCCAGCATACCAGCAAGTTTCAGTGCAGCAATTGTGATTGTCCAGCATGTAGATGTGCAGTTTGCTTCAGGATTAGTGGAGTGGTTGAATCATCAGACACCCTTGGTAGTCCAACTAGCGTCTGACGGTAGCCGTCCTGAAGTAGGGAAAGTATTGATTGCTGGAACCAAAGACCACCTGTTTTTAACATCGAATTTGAGGTTAACCTATACCACCAAACCCAGTAATTATCCCTACCGCCCCTCCGTAGATGTTTTTTTCAAAAGTGTAGCCGAGTACTGGAAGCGCAAAGGCACCGCTGTCTTGTTAACTGGCATGGGTAGAGATGGAGCTGAAGGGCTAAAACTGTTGCGCTCTAAAGGTTGGCATACTATTGCCCAAGATAAAAGCAGTTGCGTGGTTTATGGGATGCCGAAAGCAGCAGCAGAGTTGAAGGCGGCGGTGGAAATTTTGCCCCTAGACGCGATCGCACCTGCCCTAATCAAAGGATTCGCGTTTAAGCCTTAGCTAAATTCCTATAGCTAAATTTATATATCACTTTTATTGCACAACACTGATATATTATAATAATTCTTAACAATAGCTGACTATTAAGCACAATTGGCATGACATAGTTTTCCCAGTTTGCCCAGAGTATTGAACAAAATTTGATAAACTGCTAAACGAATTAGCGTTGCGTCAGTCTTTGAATGAATAGGAGTAGAGTGGGCATCCTGCCCGCCCCAAAATAAGGAGGAAACTGGCAAGATGCCAGTTCTACACAAGATGCCAGTTCTACACAAGATGCCAGTTCCACGCCTGATGTCCATTCTACGGCAAGATGCCTATTCCACCTCACTCTTAAAATCATTCCATTATTAAGCAACGCCAAAGAATTAGCTAACCCTAGGTTATTTATCTATGCTGTACCTGATCTAATTGATAGCCAAAGCGGACATTACAAATAAAATGGTGACTCAAGAGCCGATTAAAGTCCTACTTATCGATGATCAGCCCATGATCGGCGAAGCCATTCGCCGCATGTTGGCTCCAGAAAAGGATATTATCTTTCGCTACTGTCAGGATCCAACTGAAACCTTAAAAGTAGCTAAGGAGTACCAACCAACGGTCATTCTACAAGACTTGGTCATGCCGGAGATGGATGGCTTGTTGTTAGTGCGTTTTTTGCGTTCTAAGGATTCGCCGACTCGACCTATTCCCCTGATTGTACTATCAAGTAAAGAAGAACCAGTAATTAAAGCTAAAGCCTTTGGATTTGGAGCAAATGATTACTTAGTAAAACTGCCAGATCGGGTAGAACTAATTGCTCGTATTCGTTACCATTCCAAAGCCTATCTTAACTTCCTCAAACGAACCGAAGCTGAAGAGCAGCTTAAAGCTGAAAATCTGCGCCAGTCAAAGTATATAAAACAGGTAGAAAAGGTGACAGTAGCAGCCGCCGCTGTGGAAAATGATACATTTAAGCCAGAAAGTCTGGAGGAAGTAGCCACTCGGAGCGACGAGTTAGGACGACTAGCACGAGTTTTCCGGCAAATGGTTCAAACGGTAAAAGCCCGTGAGCAAGAATTGACTCAAGCCAATGAAACTCTGGAAACCCTAAAAAATTCCTTTGCTCGGTTTTTCCCATTTGAATATCTTAATTTTCTGCACAAGGACAATGTGATTCATGTCCAATTAGGGGACCACGTTAGTAAAGAAATGGCGGTGATGTTCAGTGATATTCGCTCCTTTACTACCATTTCTGAGAGTATGACACCAAAGGAAAACTTTGACTTCGTCAATGCCTATCTTAAGCGTGTCAGTCCTGAAATTCGCAATCACGATGGCTTTATTGTCAAATTTCTAGGGGATGGCATGATGGCAGTTTTCCCTGATGGCGCTGATGATGCTGTCTGTGCTGGAATTGCCAAGCTCAAAAAAGTCCAGCAATACAATCAAAAGCGTGAAGCCAACGGTTATTTACCAATTCAAGTAGGGATTGGCATCCACTATGGTCACATGATGGTGGGGATGGTTGGAGAGACATTCCGAATGCAGGGGGATGCTTTTTCTGATAATGTTAACTTGACCGCTCGTTTGGAAGGATTGACCAAGTTTTATGGGGTTTCTTGCTTAATTTCCCAGCAAACCTTAGATAAATTGAGCAATCCCAATCACTATCAAATTCGGTTTCTAGATCGAGCAATTGTTAAAGGTAGAAATGAACCCCTTGCTATCTATGAAGTGCTGGATGGTGAGACGGAGGCAGTTAGGGAATTGAAGTTAAAAACGCAACTGGAATTTGAACAAGGTTTAGAGTGTTATCGCACTCAAGGATTTTACAAGGCTTTAGAATATTTTAATCACGTGTTAATGGTGAATCCTTTGGATAAGACCGCTGCCTTATATGTGGAGCGAATTAATCAGTTGATGGCCCAAGGGGTGCCACAGGATTGGGATGGAGTTTGGCGGTTTACCAAGAAGTAAGCTATCTGGGTTAATGGCAGTAGGGAGTAGGGAGTAGGGAGTAGGGAGTAGGGAGTAGGGAGTAGGGAGTAGGGAGTAGGGAGTAGGGAGTAGGGAGTAGGGAGTAGGGAGGGATTTTCGGCGTTGCTGAATTTAGGAATGAATAGGAGTAGATTGGGCATCCTGCCCGCTCGAAAATAAGCATGAAACTGGCAAGATGCCAGTTCCACGCCTGATGCCCATTCCACCAACATGCCCATTCCAGAAAACTCTTAAAATCATTCCATTATTAAGCAACGCTGGATTTTCTCCCTCTTCCCTCTTCCCTGCTCCCTGCTCCCGTCTTGATGCAGTCGCTCATGGGGGAAACCCCCAAGACCGCGCTGCATCGCTGCTCCCTAAAACCCAGAACTTTGTACCTCACCGAATTGATAGCTGCTATATATAGTATAGTAATATTTGCCTAAGGATATTGGTACTATAGTTTATTCATTAGTGATTGCTAAGCACTAATCAATAAACTTTATTACCAAGCACCCGGAATGATAAGTATTCATCGGGATATAATTATATCACAAGTTGCCCACTGTAATTGTTTATATAATTTTTTTATGCAGGTAGCACTCCAAAAAATTTCTAATTCTGAAATCTTTCAGAATACAGTTTTGATCGTAATAATCTTGGCTAGCATTATAGTAGGTCTGGAAACCTATCCATCATTTACAGAAAATTACGGCACTCTTGTCAATTTTATAGAACATCTAATATTAGGTTTTTTTATTGGTGAAATTTTTATTAAGATAGGTGCTGAAGCTAGTCATCCATGGAGCTACTTTAAAAATGGATGGAATCTATTTGATTTATTCATTGTTGTGGCTTTACTATTGCCAATTGATAATCAATATTTTATAGTGCTACGTATGCTTAGGCTGCTGAGAGTATTTAGGCTAATCTCTGCTTTGCCTCGCTTACAAATACTCGTCCGAGCTCTACTCAAGAGTCTACCCTCCATGGGCTATGTCTTTTTGCTTCTCTGTATTTTGTTCTATATTTATGGGGTAGCCGGAACCTTTTTATTTGCTGAAAACGATCCGATTCACTTTTCTTCCTTACCCAAATCTATCTTGTCTCTATTTCAAGTAGTAACCCTAGAAGGTTGGGCAGATTTGATGTACATCCAGATGTATGGCTGCGAACGCTACGGTTACGATGGTATAGAAGCACTTTGCACAAATCCCTCAGCTTCACCCCTGGTTGGTGTCCTTTTTTTTGTGAGCTTTGTGATGTTGGGGGCGATGATTACTATCAATCTTTTTGTTGGGATTATCACCAGCAATATCAGTGATAGTGTCGATGAATTCAAGCAGGAGCAGGATAAAAAGTTGGAGAAGGTGATCAAGGAGCAGAATCAATTTAGCAAAGTGTCCAGACTTGAAGGTCAGTTATTAGCAATTCAAGAACAGTTGAAAGATATGCATAGTTCCTTAGAGCGTATCCGAACAGATATTTCTGATTATTGAGCGATTATTGATCACTTTTAATCGATTTCAGTAGTTTGGATGTGATTCGGCAACACTATCATTGATTGCCTTTTTGATCTTGTTGTTAAGCTGATATCACCTACTTTTCTACATAGTTTTCGAGCTTAAAAAACTCAATCAATTCCTCAAACTTCGTGTCATTAGCGGTAGGAGTTAATAATTCAAGAAATTGAATTATGGCTGGATTCAAATACTTAAAAACATCCTGGGTTAAAACCGAAATTGCTTCGGCGGTCAACCCTTTAAGTTCACGAGCCAATCTAGCCATTCGTCCCTTAGCAAAATTGACTTGAAAGCGAGTCCTTTTCAGAAGCCGTTGTCTAAGATTTTCATAAAGCGTTTGTTTATCGATAGCTT
>NZ_JAAHHX010000148.1:0-5005 GCF_010672065.1 Moorena sp. SIO4A1
TAACCTTTCCTCTTGGAGGCGACGGTACTAAATCAGAAATATGTAATCTGGGAAGGGTTTTTACTTGTGGCTGAACTACCACTGCTACTTGCTCTATTTCTGGCAGCGATCGCAACTGTTCTTCCCAACGTGACACTAACTCGGAGTCAATCACCTCCAATTGTGCTAACGCTGATTCATCTATTAGTCCTTTGCCTGTTAAGGGCAGGTTAGATACTGTTACATAGGCACTTGGCAGCATATAGCTGGGTAATTCGGTCTTTAACTGGTTGTGGAGAGACTCTGACAAGAAAGATTTTGAGGTCACTACATAAGCAACTAGTTGTCGTTGTCGCATGATCACATAGCAGTCTTCCACCCCAGTAATTGCCAGTAAGGCTTTTTCTATAGCCTGCAACTCCACCCGATGCCCTTTAATCCAAGCCCAACGTTGCCCAAATCCTTGCAATTCCAGACCACCATTGGCACGAAGACAACCCCGTTCCCCAGTTTTCAATAAACTACCAAGTTCGGGATGCTCTACAAAACTAACTGGGGCTTGTTGGGTCCGATTTATGTCACTCTCAGTTAAATTGCCATCTCCAACATAAACCTCTCCTGTTACTCCTGGAGGTACTGGTTCTCCATAGGGATCTAAAACATAAACTGAAAAATCAGTCGGCAAACCCACAGGCACTACTTCTGTATGTTCTCCTGCCGTTTCAGAGGTGGGAGCCACTGGAGAGCCAAATAAATCCTCAAACAATTGATAGATAAATTTATCCTGCCCCTGTTTTCTCCCCAAGTTATTTCCGAGTGTTAGGCACTGCTGCCGCTCAGTTGCTGTTAGTAATGGTAATCGATCTATGTTAGCAGTCGGCTTTGTTACTATTGCTTGTAATAGCGTCTGAAAATGCTCCACCATTCTGGCAATAGTCTCTTCCTCAAATAGATCGGTACTGTACTTAATAAGTCCACCAAGGGACGAGCCAACCTGTATCATTTCTAGTATGAAATCAAATTGACACTCCTTCGTTGGTCTGTCAAAGGCTTCTAACTTAAGTCCTTGCCAATCCGAAGACGTCTTCATTTCACCAGAGAGCAGCTTTCGCCATTCAGACATTTGCTGTAGCAGGAAAAAAACTTGAAAAATCGGAGATCGGCTAGGGTCGCGCTTTGGCAGCAATCGCTCTACTAACAATGCGAAAGGGTAATCTTGATAGTTTACTGCTTCTAATACCGTATGCTGAACTTTAGTGATAAACTCCTTAAAACTTAAATTTTCCGACGCCGACATCCTCATAACAACTGAGTTAGCAAAGAAGCCCACAATTGGAGCCTCTTCAGCTCTATTTCTACCTGATGTGGGAGAACCAACTAAAATATCTTCTTGACCTGTGTAACGATAAAGAAAGACACCAAAGACTGCCAACAATAGCGTGTAGAGCGTGACATTTTCTTTTTGAGCTAATTCTATAAGCTGCTGACTGAGTTTTTCAGATAAGCTAAAATGATAGGCTGCTCCCTCGTAGGTTTGTATGGGCGGGCGTGGTTTGTCTGTGGGTAGATTTAAGCTTGGTAATTCGCCCGCTAGTTTTTGTTTCCAGTATTGCCAAAGGATTTCTCCTCTGGGGCTATCTAAAATTTTCCTTTGAGCGCGAACATAATCTTGATATGAATAGTTCAGAGGGGGAAGAGATGCTGGTACATTGGTCTGTTGAGCTTGATACAATTTGGCTAATTCTTGAAAGATGATGTCTATAGACCAGCCATCACAGGCAATGTGGTGTATTGTCAGCAGTAGAATATGCTCTTGAAATGACCGCACAAACCACCTGACGCGCATCCCCGATTCCTTTTCCAGGTTAAAAGGATGCTTGTGAGCTTCAATCACTCTCTGATTTAATTCCTCTTTACTCCAAGTGGAGGCATCAACCTGCAAAAAGTTCACTTCTTGATGGCGATCCACTTGTTGAATGGGTACTTGACCTAGCTTAGGAAATGTGCTTGACAGTATGAGGTGACGTTGGCATATGGCTTGAAAAGCTTGCTTCCAAGCTGTCACATCCACCTGAGAGCAAATACGAACAGGTACGGACACGTTATAAACACAACTACCAGGTGCTAGTTTCCAGAGAAACCACATTGCCTGTTGTCCGTAGGAAAGGGGATAAACCTTGAGAATATCTGGTTTGTCATGCAGTAACTGTAAAATCTCTCCCTTATGTTGCTTCAGCAGAGCCAATACTGATGTAGTTGATTCTTCTTTGGGAGCATCGTAGCGTAGCTGCGAACCTTCACTCCAGATCTGCCAACCTTTAATTGAAAGCTCTTGTAAAAACTCAACTAAATTCATAATTCACCCCTTACTCGTTCTATCTGGTCTGGTTCTTCTGTGTAAAGTTGTTGGTGATTTTTCCACTCAACTTTTTGACTAGCGTCAATCTCGTTCAGTTGATCTTTTACTTCAGTTACGATATCAGCAATACTAAGCCCTTCTATAAATTTTACAGTAGGAATATCTATCCCTAGCTTAACTAGACTCATATTTCGCAATTCTACAGCCATTAGGGAATCAAGTCCCATACTATTTAAAGGTTTTTGTAAGCTTATTTCTGAAGCGCTTGTCCGTAACGATTTCGCAATTTCATTTTGAAAATGATTCAATAAAATGTTTTCTATTTTACTTGGTGAAGCTGCTTTTAATTGTTCTAAAATACTAGACTCCTGACTCTCTATTGTCTCTATTGAAGGGGTTTTCATATCCACAGTAGAGAGAGTCATCAGGTCACTAAATAGCTTTCCTAATCCCCTTACTTCATAATATTCCTTAAATGTAGACCAATCTACCTTTGTCACTAGCGGTTGAATAGCATTGGTTTTCAAAAGGAATTTTAAGGCATTGAATCCTTCCTCTGGTTGTAATGCTTCTATCCCAATCTGGTTCATCCATCGGACATAATTTTCGTCAGCAATCATTCCCCCAACAACGAAAATTCCCCAATTTATACTTAACGCTGGAAGCCCAATCGAACGACGATAAGAGGCTAGGATATTGAGAAAGTGGTTAGCTGCATCATAATGTCCGTGACCTAGAGAACCCCACACTGACGCAATTGAAGAAAAGCAGATAAAAAAGTCTAGACTAATCTCCTTAGTTAGTTGATGTAGAACCCAGGTTCCAACTGTCTTAGGGGAAAGCAAAGATTCAAATACTTTATAATTCATCTGACTTAATTTGTGTTCGCCACTTAAGCCAGCCGCATGAATAATACCCCGTAGTGGTTTTTGAGCAGTATCGATCCCTTTAATAATTGAGGACATTTGAGCTTGGTCGGTAACATCAGATGCGTACACTGTTACGCTAGCTCCCTTTTCTTCCATGAGTTGAATAGCTTGAACCTGTTTCCATTCATTACTCTCTCGATCCAGGTTAGGCCAATCTTCCCGTGGGGGCAGCCCTTTACGTCCAATTAGTACCAACTGGCAAGCTCCTTGCTCTACCATCCACTGGGCTAACTTCAATCCTAAGAAACCAGTACCGCCAGTAATTAAGTAAGTGGCATCAGGCCGGAACTGAAAACTTTGAGATTCTGTAAACTTCTTATGTATCAGACGTGCTACGTAACGCTGTGCATCTCGGAAGACAATATGGTTTTCATCATTTGCATCTCCGATTTCTGTTAAAAGTGTTGTACAGGAATGCTCTGGTGCGACATTAGGGTCTAAATCTAGCATTCGGACTGACAATTCGGGATGTTCCAAAGAGATTACTCTACCCATTCCCCACAAAGGTGATTGAGCTAACCCTGATATTGAATCTTTGATGGGAAGAACTGGCTGGGCACCTTTGGTTACCAACCACAGGCGGGGAGATTGCAAAAATTGTGCCTCGCTCAAGGCTTGAACTAAGTATAAGGCACTCCCACATCCCTGTTTTGAAGCTACTTTCAAGCCTTCTGGTGTTAGTTCCTCTGCTCTTGGAGTATCTAAGCTCCATAGATGGAACACTCCTTTAAAATCGGGCAGATTAGCTTTTACCTCTGTCACCAGTTTTAAGTAGTGATCATAATTTTCCGGGTTTATGGTAAACTCTTCTGATCCTATCTGTTGGTACTCTTTTCCTGGAAACACCAAATTACAGACTTGTCCGAAGGTCCGCAGTCGATCTGCCAACTGTTGAGCGATACCTTGTCGGTCTGCAAAAATTAACCATCCTTCACTGGGCGACAACGATGGAGTCACTGCAGTTTGGGCAATAATTACACTCCGGGAGGATAGCACCTCTTTTGTTTCCCGAACATCGGGCAGGTTTACCACTTTTGGAAAACCGCTTTCGACTAGCAATTGCTGCCACTTTGATTGATTTAGTAGGGGCTGATTGGGTCGTAAATCAAAATCGCTAAACTTCCACCATCCCTCTAACATTCCAAAGGATAAAGTCACCCACCGCCTGGGAGTTGTGATTTCCAATAACACAAACATCCCTCCAGGTCTCAACAACTGTTTCACATGTTGTAGGGTTTTACGCAAAGAAGATGTAGCATGGATTACGTTAGCTGCTACTATTACATCGTACTGATGGGGTTCAAACCCTTGAAGTTCGGGATTTTTTTCAATGTCTAAGTTTTGATAGTGTATGAATGGGTAATCCCGAAATCTCTCCTGTGCTTTGCTAGTAAAGGAAGTACCGATATCGGTGAAGATATATTCTGTTTGCTCTGGATTTAGATGAGGCAATATATAGCTAGTAGTTCCCCCCGTCCCTGCTCCAATTTCTAATAATCGCACCCCTCGGCTTGGAGGTAAATTTTCCAGAGCGGTGGCGATCGCTCGCTGGACTAAAGTATTGGTATATTGTGCTTCAGGAGACTGTTCATATAGTTGGGTAGCTATAGTAAAATCCCCTTCAGGGAAGAGAACTTGCAGGGGATCTATAGTTCCCTGCAAAACTGCTCTCAATTGGGAACCACAACGCTCTAACATAGTTAGTTCTGCATTAGCGCTGGGGAATTGAGCAAGTAAG
>NZ_JAAHHX010000149.1:0-4877 GCF_010672065.1 Moorena sp. SIO4A1
ATAACACGGCCAATAATTGAGAATAAGTTGCGCTTATTGAGAATCAACAGGGTAATTCTAGATTTTTGATACTATTGTTTATTTTTTCACTGTAAATTTTAATACAAATTTAGATGCGTTTACCCTGCTTGCTATGATTGTCTTTTGGTTATTAAATAGTTCAATTGTTCTATTTTAGCGCAAGCTTTATCCTACAAGGATTACAGCGAGTTTACGAATCAGCTCTAATAAATCCAGTAATTTCTTAATAGAGGTTACAAATCGTGCGACAATCAAAAATTATAAATAGTTAAGGGATTTGAGCTTTCATCAGCAACAACCGAAAACTCAACCGAACTCACTTGATATGTAAATACTAACTACAATTTTCTTATCCTGATTATCCTAATCTAGAGCAACTGACCAATAAAAAATGACCCAATAAAAAGTTACAAAGAGATGCAGCGCTATGTGACAAGCGCGCATCATTCCCTATTCCCTATTCCCTGGGCGCAGCACAATAACTTTTCTGTTACCGAAACATCCGCTTGGCAATTTCGGAAGCAATTTGCTGACCTAGACGTTGAGTTTCCTGCTTTAACAAAAGTTCCAGCATCTTCGGTACCGATTCTAGGTCAAACCTAGAGGATTCAATAATCATAGCCCCAATCTTTTGCATCCGCTCCAGGTTAGGAGACTCTAATTTTCCAGTTACATTAACCGCCAAGCCCACCGATGCAGTTATCTGCCCAAGAGTCTTGTATGAAAGATTCTCTAAACTGGTAACCATCTCTTCAACCAGAGCATTACGCAAGATACTCCCTTGCTCGGAGTAGAGAAATTCTAACCCCTGGTTTAGGAGCGCACTAATATCAAACTTCCTACTTGTGCGCACCTGACCTAATAACTCCTCCAAAACATGCCATTGAATTCCACCATCTTGATACACAATTTCCTGTAAACAAGTCCTTAATTGGGGGGATGAATCCGTCAACAGCCGTTGGGCAACATAGGGATAAGTTTCATTGAAGGGCTGAAAATTGGGATTGAGCTTAATCGCTATCCCTTCTAAAGTAGCGGCACTGCGGAAAATCAGGAGGTAGTAAGTGGGTAATTTAAATGGATATTTATACAGCAAGGGGGATAGCTTCCGAATAATACGATTAAAGCCGAATGTTGACACAGTAGCTTCCATCACCCCGCCAAAAATATCAGTTAGTTCAGGAATCAGCGAGGTCACATCTGTCTCCGGTGGCAAAAAGTCCAGCTTCACATAGTCTTGTGCTAGACCTTCAAAATCACCAATAACAATATGGACAACCGATTCCAGTAAGCGATACCGATAAGACGGTTCTACCGAGCTCATCATGCCAAAGTCAAGATAAGCCAACTTACCATCAGGGGTAGCCAATAAATTGCCAGGGTGAGGGTCAGCATGGAAGTAACCTTCCTCTAAAAGTTGCCGCAAGCAACACTGAAATCCCACATCAATCAGGGTATTCGGGTCTAATCCCTGGGCTTTAATGGTTTCTAGTTCCGTCAATTTAGTCCCAGTGATCCACTCCATGGTTAACACCCGCCGCCCCGAGTATTGCCAATATATACGTGGTACAGCGATATTGTTAATGTCACCGTAAAGTTGGGCAAATCGTTCCGCATTGCGACCTTCCTGGGTATAGTCCATTTCTTCAAACAAGCGAATAGCTAGTTCGTCGATAAGTGCTACTAGGTCGCTGTGAACAAAGGAGATTGATTCTTGGGCCCATGCTGCTATTTTCCGCAAGATATAGATATCTAGGGAAATACACTCCACCAGACCAGGGCGTTGCACTTTTACTGCTACAATTTCACCAGTTTTGAGTGTCCCTTTGTACACTTGTCCTAGGGAAGCAGCAGCTACGGGTTTGTCGCTCAGTGAGCCATAGATGTTGTTATAGTTATCGCCTAATTCTTCTTCAATTAACTGATAGGCAATGTGATTAGAGAAAGGAGGTAATTGGTCTTGTAATTTAGTGAGTTCCTCTAAATAAATAGGAGGAACAATATCAGGACGACAGGAAAGGATTTGTCCCAATTTAATGAAGGTTGGACCAAGTTGAGTCAGCTTTTCACGAAATTCCCAGGCTCGTTGAGGTTGATTTTGGGCAAGGCTACCAGTGACGAAATCCCACCCTAGCCTGATGCTAAAGGTAATCAATGCCCCTACCAAAGCCATCCTGCGTCCCCAGACTAGCCGAGAACGCTGGCGGTAGTAGTCAGATATGGTTCTTGGCTCGTACTGCAAGGTTAGTATTTTAAGATTTGTTAAATAATTACAAGAAAATTATCTCTTGAACTTTGCGGTTGGTCAAGGGGTAGGGAGTCGGGAGTAGGGAGTAGGGAGTAGGGTGTAGGGTGTAGGGTGTAGGGTGTCGGGAGTAGGGGGTAGGGTGTCGGGTGTCGTTAAAGGCGGGAAATGGGGCGAAGCACTGGTGTAAAAAAAGCGATGTGGCCTTCGGCCTCCGCTTCGCGATGAAGCGAAGCTTCCGCTAAAAGCGATCGCACTATGCCAAGTCAAACCTGACAAATAGCGCGATCGCGTTTATCGAATTCCCCAAGCCAAAACCCCGTGTTCTGAGGCTTTTAGGTGTATGATTTTAATATTTATGCAGAAGATAGAGAAAATGAGGGAGGACTGAACTGTCCACCACGAACTGAGCTTTCTTACGACCTTTAGCTGAGGCGCGGACGTTTTCCGTCTCCGTGCTGTTGCTCCTGCTGCTTGCCTACGCCCACGCTTACTCGCACTCAGTTGGGGCTTTTTATTCAGCTTCTTTTTCCCTCGTAACTCTTCCTCCAATTCACCGATGCGCTTGGGACTTCTCTTTATTTTGCAACTCCCGAGCTGCTATCATTTCAGCCTGTTGCCCGACAAGCACACGCAGCTTCTCGACCTCATGAAGGTCGGTGAGTTGGTCATCTTTCACTTGCACGGGGTTTTCAGTCATATCTTTGTTGAACCAGATTTATGCACTCTTGACAAGGGGGCCAGCTCAATACCCATTTGTTTGAACCCACAGCGGTTATTGAGAATTTACAAGCGATCGGTTAGAGTTTAGATTGAACTGTTTTAACCTTGCTGGCCCACTACGCCTAGAAAAAGGGTTTTAAGTCAAAAAATTCAGAAATTATTCTTGGAAATAGTCTTATTTACAGAAGCAGTTTACAGGCGAGCTACTCAATAAGCAGATTATCCAGTTAACTACGCTCTTAAACAAGTAAAGGAGATAAAAATGGTGAATATTGCAATATAATACTTAAAAAAAACACCAATCAAGTTAGTGATTTTTAGAAACTTTCAGTAACTGGTTCTACAGGTGGAGGTGAGTTCATGAAAAATAAAACCGAGGTATTTAAGAAGAACACAACAGAGTGGATCGAGAACGGTACCAAGTTAACTGGATATCAGGGGTTACTCAAGCCATAAAAAAATAAATTTGGGCAAGAGACGGATGCCCCACTAATCCGTTTGCAAAAATTAAAAGCAGAATACATACAACCAAAGCAAATTGATCTAAATGCTGGAAATTATAGTGATATAATAGATTATCTCAGCCGTTGTCGAATTGCACGATATGGTGATTGTGATGTTAACGCAATAGAAGCAGCGTTGATATTGGCAAATCAAGGCAAGATAAGCCGTGAGACGATACAGATAGTAACAGATCAAAAGTGGGGACATACTTATGTAAAGATTAAGCCCCATGGAAATGGTAATTGGAAAGTAGCTGTGGATATTATAGTAGATCCATGGGCAAATTATATAGCTACGAACGTCTTTCAAAGGAAAGTGTATGTACCAAAAGAAGAGAAACTGTCCAGCGGGGAATCAACGTTAACAAGGATGAAAGTGGCTGAAAATTTCATCAGAAATAAATATGAGTACCAGGCAAATGATGAAATACTGAAGGTTCTGAAAGTATAATGAGCACGATCGCTCTTTTGTAGTGCGATTGGCCGTAGGCGTGGCCTACGGCCAATCGCTGATCGTTGATATCCTCTTGGGTAGAGGCAGCTGCCTGTTTATCAGCAGCGAAGGGAGGTTGGTATGTACTTCTGAGGCACTGCTTAAGACAACAGCCGCCTCTCAATGTAAAATGCAGAACGCTAGTAGTTTTTATTGTAGGAGTGTAGTTATGGAGCGATCGGATCTAGTACAATTGCTTGTAAAGTGGGCATAATTAGCGGGCTTCAAAACTCGATTGTTAGATTGAAAATAAAATAGGAGTTATTAATGGCTTTTAGTGATTATAAAACTATTGCTCAAGTTCAAGAAGAGTATAATATCAAGTATTTGGAAAAATACTTTATTGAAATTACAGATCTAAAACCTTCCGATCTGTTTGTTAAGGAATTTGAATTCAGCGAACAGAACATGGATATATACACATCTGAATCATCAAGATGCGAAAATATTATTTATCCAATTTTAAGAGAAGTTTATAAAGATTTTATTGATAAATATACTCTTTGGAGCCACAAGTCCATAACATACGATGCTAAACTAAATGGAACGCCTGATTACTTGTTCTCAATAAAATCAGAATTAGGTAAGACCGTCTTGGGTTTTCCAATCGTCATTGTTGTTGAAGCAAAAAAGAATGATTTTAGTGAGGGATGGGGGCAATGTCTAGCTGAGTTGATTGCTGTGCAAAAATTAAATAAAGCTGAGGAACTTCCCGTGTATGGGATCGTAACGGATGGAGAATTATGGCAATTTGGAAAATTAGTATCCGATGAATTCACCAAAAGCAAGTTGAGAATTACTATTACCGATTTAGATAAAATTTTCGGAACGATAAGTTTTTTATTGTCAAACAAATAAGATTTTACACGGGGACGCGGAGATTGGATCATTG